>JADGBD010000234.1 GCA_015231665.1 Gammaproteobacteria bacterium | reverse complement strand
TGGCTGTTGGGTGAGGTGGACTCCAAGGGTGGTGGTGCGGCAGACCAGGAGCCTGCTGTCTGGATCATAAAGCAGTTAATTGAAAAAATCCCGCCATCTGACCAGGGTCACCCGGCTTGTCCGATTGCGATTAGTCAATTCCCCACAAATTACGTCATAATAAGCCCCAATCGGCACCAAGACCGACTTCAGTCAATGCCCATGCAATGCCCATGAACCTGCCAGAGTTTTCGACCCATTCCCTGGCAAAGTGCCCCAAGAGCCACGGAGCGCCGATGCAGAACCACTCGCCCATCGACAACGCCAACTGCCGCATCCTGTTGATCGACGATGATCGTGCCAACCTGTTGTTGCTCGAGCGCATGCTCAACAGCGGCGGCTATCGCAACCACCACAGCACCACCGACCCGCGTGAAGCCTTGGTGTTGCTGCGGCAGAACTTCGACCTGCTGATCCTGGATCTGACCATGCCCCACATGGATGGCTTTGAAGTCATGGCCGCCATTGCCCGAACACCTCTGCGCCTGCCACCGCAGATTCTGGTGCTCACCGCAGTGGCCGATCACAGCTACCGCATCCGCGCCCTGGAAAACGGTGCCCGGGATTACCTGACCAAACCCTTCGAGCGCTTTGAGCTGCTCGCCCGGGTGCGCAATCTGGTGGAAAGCCATCTGTATCAGAAGGCCTTGCTGGAGGAGAAATTCAGCCTGGAACAGCGCGTCGAAGAACGCACCCGCGAGCTGGTGGACACCCGCCTGCAGGTGGTGCGCCAGCTCGGCCGCGCCGCCGAGTTTCGCGATAACGAGACCGGCATGCACATCATCCGCATGAGCCAGATGGCCGCCGCCATCGGCCAGGCCTCGGGCCTGTCAGAGGATGCCTGCAACATGCTCCTGCACGCCAGCCCGATGCACGACATCGGCAAGATCGGCATCCCCGACCACATCCTGCTCAAGCCCGGCAAGCTCGATCCAGAGGAATGGCGGATCATGCAGACCCACACCACCATCGGCGCCGACATCCTCGCCACCGGCGATTCCGAGCTGATGCGTGCAGCCCGCGAGATCGCCCTCTGCCACCACGAGCGTTGGGATGGCGAGGGCTACCCCCAGGGTCTCAAGGGCGAGGATATCCCCCTGCTCTCCCGGGTCACGGCAATTGCTGATGTCTATGACGCCCTCACCTCCGACCGCCCCTACAAAAAAGCCTGGAGCGTGGAAAAAGCGGTGGAGCTGATCCAGCAAGGCGCCGGCAGCCAGTTCGACCCCCAGCTGACCCTCTGCCTGGAAGAACTGGTGCCCATCTTCAGCACCATCCGCAGCGTCAACCCCGACCCGCCAGCGCCGCATCCGCTGCATCATCTCAGTCAGGCGATGGCTTAACCGGCGCTCGCAGAGCGAGCAGCGATAGTTTGGAACAGGCAAGCTTGCCTGGCCGCCTCGGGACTCGGGACTGGGGGTTCGGGACTCGGAAATTTTGCACCTGTTTTGCGGTCTGAGACCCCGGGAGCGCGGGCGGCCTCGCCCGCATTGGGCTTAGCCTAATCTCGAAACAAACTACTTGCACCGCAGGCAGCTGGCAGCTGGCCGCTCATCAGCCCTATTTCACGGCAAAATCGGCCTCTGCTACAATCCGCCCAACGGTTTCGCGGCGAAACCCACAAACTCAACAAAGGAGTTCTATTGTGAAGACATCCCTCAAAGCTCTTGGCAAAATTCTCGGCATGGGCCTGATTTCCGTCGGCCTGCTGGCTGGCTGCAGCCAGCAACAGACCGGCAACGTGGTTGGCGGTGTGGTCGGCGCGGTGGTGGGCAACCAGTTCGGCGGCGGCAGCGGTCAGGTGGCCATGACCGCCCTGGGCGCCATCGCCGGCAGCATGATCGGCGGTGCCGTCGGCCAGAACATGGACGAGAACGACCAGCTCAGAGCCCAGTACGCCCTGGAAAACAGCCGCACCAACGAGGCCAGTAGCTGGACCAACCCCGATACCGGCTACCGCTACACCGTCACTCCCACCCGCACCTACAACGACAGCGGCCGCTCCTGCCGGGAATACAGCACCCGCGCCACCATCGACGGCCGCCAGGAAGTCATCCGCGGCACCGCCTGCCGCCAAGCCGACGGCAGCTGGGTGGCTTCCTGATGTTTTAAGGACGCAGAGACCGCAAAGAAGCGCAGAGTACGCAGAGGTGATGACCTTACTTGCTCCCTCGCCCCAGGGAGAGGGTTGGGGTGAGGGGCTTAACCCAATGTCGTCAACATAGCGAGAAAGCGCTGGCTGAGCGGAGCCGAAGCCAGCCACCGCTCGCTTCGACTTCGCTCAGCGAACGGCCTAAGCAGCCCGTGAATGTCTTAAATTGACGCCATTGGGGCTTAACCGCATACCAATTGGCAAACTGGGTAAATAGCGACATAACCAGATCAAACTCTGCGCCCTCAGCGCTCCTCAGCTTTCTCTGCGTCCTAAAACCTTCATTCCTCGACGTCCTGGCTGATGCGTGCCCTTTCTTCTACCTCCGGCTCCAACTCCACTTTCTCGATCCGCTCAAAGCGTCGGCTGATTTTTTCTGCCGAGCTGTGAATCTCGGTCACGTCCTTGCCCGCCAAGTCGATGTGCCTGGCGAGGTTGTCCATCCGCTTGCGGAAGCGGGCAAAATCCTTGGATAGCTCCTGCAAGTGCGCTTGGATGACGTGCACCTGCTTGCGCGTTTCCGCATCCTTGAGCACCGCCCGCGCCGTGGTCAGCACCGCCATCAGGGTGGTGGGCGAGACCAGCCAGACCCGGCTGGCGTTGGCCTGTTCCACCAGATCGGGGTAACGGGCGTGGATCTCGGCGAACACTGCCTCGGCGGGGATGAACATCACCGCGCCATCGCTGGTTTCGCCGGGAATCAGGTACTTGCTGGCGATGTCGCCGATGTGCTTGCGGATGTCGCGGCGAAACTGCGCCGCCGCCTGCTCGCGCTCGCCCGCGGCGAGGGTCTCATCGCTCAGGCGGCGGTAGCTTTCCAGGGGAAACTTGGCGTCTATGGCGACATTGCCGGTGGGCTCGGGCAGATGCAGCATGCAATCCACCCGGCTGCCGTTGCTCAGGGTGAATTGCAGGGAGAAGTTGCGCTCGGGGATCAGATTGCGCACCAGCCCGGCCAGCTGCACCTCGCCAAAGGCGCCGCGGGAGCGCTTGTCCGCCAGCACCTCCTGCAGACTGACGACATTGGTGGATAGCTCGGCGATGCGCTTTTGCGCCTCATCGATGCGGCTGAGATGCTGCAGCACCTGGGAAAAGGTTGCGGTGGTCTTCTCAAAGCCCTCGCTCAAGCGCCTTTCCACCTGATTGCTGATCTCCGCCAGACGCTGTTCGGTGGACTCGGTAAGCTGCTGCATGCGCTTGCCCAGCTCCTCGGTGTTGCGCAGCAAGCTATCGCCCAACTGGCGACCGGAGGACTCAAACCCCTGCTGCAACGACTGCTGCAACTGCAGCACCTGACTGGTCTGGCGCTCATCCATGTGCTCGCGATGCTCGGAAAAGGCCCGCTGCAGGGCCGATTGCAATTCCGCCAGGGCCTGCTGCTGCCTGATCCGGCTCTCCGCCAGCTGGCTGCTGGTGGAGCGCTCGAGCAGATCGAACCGCTCCACCAGCCCCAGCTGAATCTCCGCCAGACGCTGCTCGAACAACCGCGCCAGCTCATTGCCCTGGGCCATGAAGCCCTTCTGCAACCGCAGCATGGCGCGCATCTGCAGATCGCGCTGGCTCTCCAGCCCCTGACTGAAACCCTGGGCCCAGTCCTCCAGCCGACGCAAGCGCTGGGTCTGCAGCCACCAGCCGATGAGCAACAGCAAAGCCAGGACGCCAACCGCGGCCAGCTGGAGAAACTCGGTGGAAAGATCAATCTGCATGGGCTGTGCTCGTCCTTTGTTGTCTGCGCTGACCGCGTAGTTTACCCAGGCTTGGGTATAATCGCCGTTTTTGCGCGCCACCTGCCGATGAAAATTCACCTCACCAGCCTGGGCTGCCGCCTC
>JADGBD010000233.1:1828-4040 GCA_015231665.1 Gammaproteobacteria bacterium | reverse complement strand
TTCCAGGCGGCGAGGCTGGCAAACAGCAGAAACAGTCCGCCACTGAGGCGATGCAGCCACAGCAGCGGCAAGCGCTGCAACAGGGTGCGCCCGGCCCAGACTCCCAGCGCGGAGATGGCCACCAGCGCCAGGCTTGCACCCAGCCATACCGGCAGGGGCGGCAAGCTGCCGGCCAGACCGGCGACGGCGATCTGGGTCTTATCGCCAAACTCTGACAGACCAATCATCAGGAAGGCGGTGACAAAGATACTCCGCCCCGAGTGTTCGATCGGCTCCTCCGTCTCGTCCTCAGCACTGGCGCGCAGGGACTGAATCCCAAATACGCCAAACAGGATGGCCACGAGCAGGGCAATGATCTGCTCCGGCACCCAGGCGGCTACCCCGGCGCCAAACAGCACCGCCAGCAGGTTGAGCAGGAGAAAGGCGCTGCCGGCGCCGAGCAACACCGGCCAATGCCGATGCCGGCTGGCCAGGGTCATGCATACCAGTTGACTCTTGTCGCCGATTTCCGCCAGGGCGATGAGGGCGAACGAGGACAGGCCGACGGAGAAATACTCGGGCAAGGGCATGTGGCAGCTTCTCAATCAATCTGGGCGCAGATGGCGCCCTCGGCAGTCGGATCAGGCCTTGGCCTCTTCCGGACAGGCATGGACCTCGATGGTCAGGTGGTGCAGGCGGTCAAAGCCCTGCAGCATCTGCCGGTAGTACTCCACGGGCTGGGGTTGATGGCTCACCAGACTGATGATGGCCGCATAGTGATCTGCGCTCAGCGGCCAGATGTGCAGATCAGTCACCCGGTTATCCCTATCCGCCTCCAGAACCTGGCGAATTCGGCTGCGCTCGGGCTCTTCCAGGCTGGCATCCAGCAGCACCGGGCTGGTCTGGCGCAGCAGACCCAGAGACCAGTGAATGATGATCGCCGCACCCACCAGCCCCATGGCCGCATCCATCCAATTCCAGCCAAAATACTTGCCCGAAAGCAGGGCGACTATCGCCAGCACCGAGGTCAGGGCATCGGCGAGCACATGCAAATAGGCCGCGCGCAGGTTGTGATCCTGCCGCGGAGGAGTCTGGCCATGATCATGGTCGTGGTCATCATGCTCATGATGATCATGCCGGTGGTGATCGTGGTGATGGTCGTGATCATGATGGTGGTGATGATCCTTGAGCAGCAGAGCACTGATCAGGTTCACCGTCAGGCCGATGATGGCTACGCCGATGGCGGCGTTGAACTGGATGCTCTGGGGTTCGATCAGGCGCATCACCGACTCTACCGCCATCACCAGGGCCACGGTAGCCAGGGCAATGGCGCTGGCGAAGCCGCCGAGCACGCCTACCTTGCCGGTGCCAAAGGCAAAGGCCGGATTGCGCGCGTGCTTGCGCGCATAGCTGTAGGCAAACAGGGTGATCATGAAGGCGGCAACGTGGGTGCCCATGTGCCAGCCGTCCGCCAGCAGGGCCATGGAGCCAAACAGGCTGCCGGCAATGATTTCCACCAGCATGGTCACGGCGGTAAGCCCGAGCACGTAGTAGGTGCGACGCTCGCCCTGCTCGTTGTGGGCGGCAAACTCATGGCTGTGCTGCCAGGGCTCCAGGGTTTGGCTATGCATTGTCGTCTTATCTCGCAGTGAAAAATTTCAGGACGTAGAGACTGCCAGCTGGGCAAAACGCCGGCGCAACTGGCCGAACAGCGAGTTGACCAGGGCCAGCAACAGAATCACCCCAGAGCCTATAGCCAGCCATTCCGGCATCCATTCGCTCGCATTGCCCATTTGCGCCTGGATATCCCAACCCTGGGAGCTGATCAGCCAATCGGTGAGCAGGCCCAGGGCAATACTGCTGGCAGAGATGCCGAACAGATAGCTGAGCATCACCGCGCGCCCCATCTCTTTGTGCAGCACGCCGATGGTGGCGATGTTGGTGGCCGGCCCGGCGAGCAGAAACACCAGCACGGTGCCCGGTGAGACCCCGGCAAACAACAGGGCAGCCGCCACCGGGGTGGAGGCGGTGGCGCAGATGTACATGGGAATGCCGATCAGCACCATCATCAACATCGCCAGCAGGCCGCTGCCCCAGGCGGCCATGGCCATGGGCGGCAGCAGGGTCATGATCAGTGCCGCCAGTCCCAGTCCCAGCAGCAGCCACAGGGCCAGATCATCGACCATTTCCACCAGGGCATAGCTCAAGCCCTGACGGGCCTTGGCCAGCGGGC
>JADGBD010000233.1:0-1728 GCA_015231665.1 Gammaproteobacteria bacterium | reverse complement strand
TCGACCATTTCCACCAGGGCATAGCTCAAGCCCTGACGGGCCTTGGCCAGCGGGCGCTGGGCTGGGGGCTGACTGCTGCAGCCGCCATCGGCGCAGCAATCGCTGGCCAGGCTGAGCTTGACTTCGATCTTGGGGCCGCAACTGCGGCACTCGCCGGTTGTGCAGCTTGCACTTGGAGCCATGCTCGGTTTGGACTCGGCCTCCCGTCTGGCTGCCCGGTCTGCGACCTGCCCGGCGAGCAGACCGGTGGCGATGGCGCTGAGCACCGCCGCAACCGGGCGAATCACCGCCATCACCGGCCCGAGCATGACGTAAGAGAGGGCGACGGAGTCCACCCCGGTTTCTGGAGTGGAGATAAGAAAAGACACCGTTGAGCCCTTGGAGGCGCCACTGCGATGCAGGCCCAGTGCCGCTGGCAAGACGCCGCAAGAACACAGGGGCAGGGGAGCGCCAATCAGCGCTGCCTTGGTCACCGGCCACAGACCGCTACCGCCGAGCCAGCGGTTGAGCAGCCCCGCGGGAATCCAGGCCTTGATCAGGCCGGCGGCGACAAAGCCCAGCAGCAGCCAGGGTGCGGCTTCCAGGGAGAGGTGGAGGAAGTTGTCGAAGTAGGTCATGGGAGTCGCACCGGATTGTCAGGGCGATATCTTAAGCTATATTGCGAATACTTCTCAATAAGCGGAACTATTCGGCCGCCAACCAGTCGCTGCGCCAGCCCGCCGCGCCATCGCCGAGGGTCTCCGCCAGCCAGGCCAGACTGGGCGCAAAAGCCTGCTCCAGCTGCCAGGGCGGGTTGAACACCAGCATGCCGCAGCCATAGAGCCCCGGGCCGGGGCGGCGCACCCAGAGCTCGAAGCGGAGGATGTTGCGCATGCCGCTAGCGGCCATGCGCTCGGGCAGGCGCTGAGCCTCGCGACTGCTGAGCAAGGGATACCAGAGGGCGAAAACGCCAGCGGCAAACCGCTTTCGCGCCATTTGCAGGGCCAGCGGCAACTGGCGGTATTCCTGCTCCCGCTCGTAGGGCGGGTCGATGTGGATCAGCCCGCGCCCCTCCAACGGCGGTAAAAAGGCCTTGAGGCCGTGCAAGCCATCCATCTTTTCTACCCTAACCTTGCTGGAGCGCCTAACCTTGCTGGAGCGCGCTGCGACCCGAATCGCGGAACCCTTCTGGGCTGCTGCGTGACTGCTGTGTTGGCGCGGCTTTTTGCTAGCAACAGCGGTCTGTTTCTGGCAGAAGTGCTGCAGGGCTTCAAGATCAGCGGGATGCAGCTCGCAGAATATCCCCCGGTCCTGCGGCCGCTGCAGCTGCAGAGCCAGCGCCGGCGAGCCGGGATAGAACCGCAGCGAAGCCGAGTGATTCAGCGCCGCCACCGCCTGCCGATAGGCTATCAGGCCTTCCGGCAAATCATCCGCCTGCCAGAGCCGACCAATGCCGCCGGCATATTCCTTCAACTTCTGGGCAAATTCCGCATTCAGGTCATAGCGACCCGCCCCGGCATGGGTTTCCAGATACAGATAGCCCTTGTCCTTGCGCTGCATCGCCTGCAGCAGCTGGAGCAGCAGGGCGTGCTTGAACACATCGGCAAAATTACCGGCGTGAAAACCGTGGCGATAGCTGAGCATGGGAGTTCCTTATAGGATCAAGGGTCGGGCAGCGCCAGCCCGGAGGTGAAAAGCAGTCGCTCTTTTCCTCTCGCCGTCGCGGCTTGTCAAGTTGATACAGGCAAG
>JADGBD010000232.1 GCA_015231665.1 Gammaproteobacteria bacterium | reverse complement strand
TCAGCGGAAGGCATTCACCATCTTGGATGGGTTACACAAGGCTCATGCGCTTGTGCCTGCCACTGACGATGGACAGCTAAACGAACTGGCGAAGTTTGTTCGCTCGAACCACACGCAAACCCGTGCTCAGGATCCCTTCAGCCAGGCCGAGGGCAAAGATGCCAGACAGCAATTGGGCCAGTGTACTGGCCTCGTTTCGGGCGGGGATCACAATTGAAAGGCGCATGGCGGTCACTTCGGGCTGGAGTGGCTAAACCTTAGCACAGCCAAGGCCCCGATGCGTGCCCACCAAGCTAGCGGAAAATCCTGTAGGAGCGGCCCGGGTGGCGACCGGGCTGCGTTTGGCCACAAGGCCAGCGCCCCTCGCGAGCAGAGCGCGCTCCTACAGGTGAAGAGCGGTGGTTCTGGTTAGATCACACCCTGAGCCAGCATGGCGTCGGCGACTTTGACGAAGCCGGCGATGTTAGCGCCATCGACGTAGCTGACGCTGCCATCGGCGCGGCTGCCGTGCTTGACGCAGGCGGCGTGGATGCCCTGCATGATCTGCAGCAGGCGGCCATCCACCTCGTCTCGCGGCCAGGACAGGCGCAGGGCGTTCTGGCTCATTTCCAGCCCCGAGGTGGCGACGCCACCGGCGTTGCTCGCCTTGCCCGGGCCGTAAAGCACGCCAGCATCTTCAAAGGCTTTGACCGCCTCGGCGGTGCAGGGCATGTTGGCGCCTTCGGCGATGCACTTGACGCCATTCTTGATCAGGCTGGCGGCATCGGTACCGGACAGTTCGTTCTGGGTGGCGCACGGCAGGGCGATGTCGGTGGGCAGGCTCCAGGGGTTGATGCCCGCCTCGAAGCGCGCGCCGGTGCGCTCGGCGTAATCGCTGACGCGACCGTAGTGGTGGTTCTTCACATCCATGAGGATTTCCAGCTTCTCCGGGGTGAAGCCCTCTTCGTCGATGATGGTGCCGCTGGAGTCGGACACGGTGATGACCCGCGCTCCCAGGGCCATGGCCTTTTCCACCGCGTACTGGGCGACGTTGCCCGAGCCGGAGACCGACACCCGCAGATTTTCAAACGACAGGTTGCGCGTCTTCAGCATCTCGTCGGCGAAGTAGACGGTGCCGTAGCCGGTGGCCTCGGGGCGGACCAGCGAGCCACCGTAACTCAGCCCCTTGCCGGTAAACACGCAGTCGGCGCGGTTGGTCAGCTTCTTCTGCATGCCGGCCATGAAGCCCACCTCGCGCGCACCCACGCCGATATCGCCGGCGGGCACATCGGTGTCCGCGCCCACGTGGCGAAACAGTTCGCTGATGAAGGCCTGACAGAAGCGCATCACCTCGCCCGGGCTCCTACCCTTGGGGTCGAAGTCGGAACCGCCCTTGCCGCCGCCCATGGGCAGGGTGGTGAGGGCGTTCTTGAAGGTCTGTTCAAAGGCGAGGAACTTGAGCACCGACAGGTTCACCGAGGGGTGAAAGCGCATACCGCCCTTGTAAGGACCTATAGCCATATTGTGCTGGATGCGATAGCCGCGGTTGACCTGGACATCACCGTGGTCGTCCACCCAGGAGACGCGGAACATTACCACCCGCTCCGGTTCCACCAGTCGGTCGAGCAGGCCATGCTCGGCGTATTTGGAGTCTTGTTCGATGAAGGGCCAGAGGCTCTCCATGACCTCGGTGACCGCCTGGAGAAACTCCGGCTGGCCTGGATTCTTGTCGCTAACCTGTTGAAGGAACTCGTGAAGGCTGGTGTATTTCATCTAAACCCCAAGTTGGTGCAGTGAAGTGGCGCAAAAATGGTGCAAATTGAAGCGGCGCTATCTTACAAGAAAGACTCGGCTAAGCCAGCGGGGTTAGAAGATTTTTTGTTGCCATCCAGGGGCGAACGGCAGGTAACGCGCAATCATGGTGCGCAAGCCAGGATATTGACGCACAGGGATGGTGCGCTGGCCTGTCTGCTCAGCGGTAGTAGGCAGCTTCCTGCTCTGGCTGGTGGACGACCACCTCAGCCCGCGCCAGCTCCATCTCCAAGTCAGCCTAGCCGGGAAAGGCGTTGTTCGGCAGGGATTCGAGCAGCTTCAGCTGAAGAGGGCTAGGTCAATACATGATGTCTAGGGAAGATATGACGATCTTGGGCTTGTCGCTCATGGGACTCTCTCGGCAGACTGGGGGTTACACAAAGGCGGGTGATGCTGGCGCAGAGTGCATCCCAAAATAGCTGTTACTGGACCAGATCGGCACAGGCTCAAAACCCCGGCATGAACAAAACACCCTGAGCGCTGTGGTGGACCGCTACACGGCAGCCGTAGACCTGCTCCAGCTTTTCCTGAGTTAGCAGCTCCGCGCTAGAGCCGGCCTGCCAGCGGCCATCGCCGTAGAGCAGCAGTACCCGGTTGCAGCAGCGCTGGGCCAGATTGGGGTCGTGCAGGCTCATCAGGCAGGCGCGGCCTGCTTGGCTGAAGCGCTGCGCCAGCAGTTCGCTGAGGCAGGCGCGGCGGCAGGGGTCGAGCTGGCTGTCGGGTTCATCCAGCAGGGCCAGGCTGGGCTCCTGCAGCAACAGCTGGGCTATGGCCAGGCGCTGGCGCTCGCCGCCGGAGAGGCTGTCGCTCTGACGTTCGGCCAGCTCGGTCAGCTCCAGCAATTCCAGCAGGTCCTCCGCTTGTTGCCGCTCCGCCGCACTGGGCCAGCCCCAGGGGCCAAGGTGGGGGTGGCGCCCGGCCAGCAGGGTGTCGCGCACGCTGATGGGAAAGCTGTCGTTTTGCTGCTGCAGCAGCAGGCCAAGCTGGCGGGCGATCTGACGTCGGCCGAGGTGCTGCAGAGGCTGACCGAACAGGTGAATCCGGCCGCTTTGCGGCGGCATCAGCCCGGCCAGACAGTGGAGCAGGCTGGTTTTGCCGCTGCCGTTGAGGCCGAGCAGGGCCCAGCGCTCACCGGGCCGGATCTGCAGATTCAGCTGTTTGACCAGACAGCGCTGGCCATAGCCCAGGGTTAAGTTTTCGACCTGGAGCATTACCGGGAACATCAGCGGCGGTTGAGCAGATAGAGAAACAGGGGCACGCCGATCAGGGCGGTGAGCGCCCCCAGCGGCAGTTGCTGGGGGGCGATGAGGCTGCGCGCCAGGGTGTCGGCGAAGAGCAACAACAGGCCGCCGATGAGCAGGGCGCCGGGCAACAGCAGGCGGTGGTCGCTGCCGCCGATCAGGCGGAACAGGTGCGGCGCCACCAGGCCGATGAAGCCGATGCTGCCGGCAAGGGTGACGGCGCTGGCGGTGAGCACCGAGCTGAGCAGAAACAGGATGATGCGCAGGCGGCGCACCTCCACCCCCAGGGTGGCGGCCTGGAGTTCGCCCTGCAGCAGCAGGTTCAGTTGCGGCGCCAGCAGCAGACCGATGAGCAGGCCGCCGAGCAGAATCAGGCCGGGGCCGAGCAGGTCCTGGCTGCGGGAGAGATCGCCCATCAGCCAGAACAGCATGCCCGGCAGGCGCTCGCTGGGGCTCAGGGAGAGCACCAGGCTGATCAGCGCCCCCCAGCCGGCGGCGATCACCACCCCGGTGAGCAGCAGGCGCTGGATGCTCCAGCCGCGCGCGCCGGTCAGTCCGAACACCAGCAGCAGGGAAACAAAGGCGCCCAGCGCCGCTGTCGGCGTCAGCGGCAGCAGGGGGCTGTTGAGCAGCAGCGCCGCCAGGGCGCCAACGCTGGCGCCGCCGGAGATGCCAAGCACATAGGGGTCGCCCAGGGGATTGCGCAGCAGCACCTGGATCAGGGCCCCGGCCAGGGCCAGCAGGCCACCGCAGATCAGCGCCGCCAAGGCGCGGGGCAGGCGCAGATCGAAGATCAGGCTCTGCTGCAGGGGCTCGCCCGCGCCGGTCAGCACCTGCCAGAGCTCAGTGGGGGCCAGGGCGGCACTGCCGCTGGCCAGGGCGGCCAGCAGGCCCAAGGGGGTGGCCAGCAGCAGACCCAGCAGCAAACGGAGGTTGTTAGGCATGCTGGCTAGGCTGGAGCGGGACGCAGAGGACGCAAAGCAGCGCAAAGGACGCAGAGAAGAATGAGGAAGAAG
>JADGBD010000231.1 GCA_015231665.1 Gammaproteobacteria bacterium | reverse complement strand
GCTGTTCAGGCTGAAGATCGTGCCGAGGTGCTTGAGCGCATCAAGCCGGTGGCGCAGGTGGCGGTGACCGGCCAGCCGGAGCCGGTTGCCGAGGCCAAGCCCGCTGCAGCGCCTGCTGCTGCGCCTGCTTCGGCACCGGCTGCCGCCGCTGCTCCAGCGGCTGAAGCGCCCAAGGTGGCCCAGAGTGGCGAGTCGATCTACAACACCAGATGCATGGCCTGCCACATGACCGGCGCCGCTGGCGCGCCCAAGCTGGATGACAAGGCCAATTGGGAGCCGCGCATCGCCAAGGGGGTGGATGCTCTCTATCAATCGTCGATAAACGGCACCGCCAAGGGCATGCCGCCGCGTGGAACCTGCATGGATTGCAGCGACGATGAACTCAAGGCGACGGTGGACTTCATGCTGGGGCAGGTCAACAAATAGGTTCCTAGCCCTTGCTGAGCATGGCACGGATGCCGGCCAGATGGGCGCTGCCCTGGGCCTTACGTTCTTCTTCTGACTGTTTGGCGCCCAGGCGCTGCCATTCCAGGTGCTCCTCCGGCAGTTCGGCGAGAAAGCGGCTGGGTTCGCACAGGTAGGTTTCACCGAAGCGGCGGCGGCGTTTGGCCAGGGTGATGTTGAGCACCTTGCGCGCGCGGGTGATGCCGACGTAGGCCAGCCGGCGCTCCTCCTCAATGTTGTCTTCCTCGATGCTGCTGCGGTGCGGCAGCAGCTCCTCCTCCATGCCGATCAGATAGACCCGATCAAACTCCAGGCCCTTGGCGGCGTGCAGGGTCATCAGGTGGACCTTGTCGCCACCGCTTTCTTCCTCTTGGCGTTCGAGCACATCCAGCAGGGTGACCTTGTTGACCAGGTCGATCAGGCTTTGCTCCGGTTGTTTGTCGTGCAGGCGCTGCAGCCAGCTGATGAGGTCGTTGAGGTTTTGCAGGCGCCGCTCGGCAACGCCATCGCTGGAGCTGGTGTCCTTGAGCCAGGCGGCGTAGTCGATCTGCTCCAGCAGGCGCCGCACCAGGCTCACCGGCGGCTCGCGGCTGACCTGGCCGGCCAGGCCCTCCAGCCAGTGGGCGAACTGCTGCAGGCGCTCGCGCCGCTGGGGCTGCAGCACCTCGGCCAGGCCCAGCTCGGAGCAGGCAGCAAGCAGCGAGACCCCGCGCTGGCGGGCGTAGCCGGCGAGCTTTTCCAGACTGGTGGGGCCGATCTCGCGGCGCGGGCTGTTGATGATGCGCAGGAAGGCGGCATCATCCTCGGGATTGGCGAGCAGGCGCAGGTAGGCCATGCAGTCCTTGATCTCGGCGCGGGCGAAGAAGGAGGTGCCGCCGCTGAGGAAGTAGGGAATCTGCTGCTCGCGCAGGGCTTTCTCGAAGGGCCTGGCCTGGTGGTTGCCGCGAAAGAGCACGGCAAAGCTGCCAAAGCCCACTCCCTGGGCATGATGGACCTGGAGGATGTCGCCGACCACGCGCTGGGCCTCGCCTTCCTCATCGCGGCACTCGATGACGCGGATCGGCTCCCCGGGGCCGTGCTCGCTCCACAGGCGTTTGTCGAACAGGTGCGGGTTGTGGGCGATGAGCTGGTTGGCGCTGTGCAGAATCCGATTGGACGAGCGGTAGTTCTGCTCCAGTTTGATCACCTTGAGGCTGGGGAAATCCTGCTGCAGCTGCGCCAGGTTCTCCGGTCGGGCGCCGCGCCAGGCGTAGATCGACTGATCGTCATCGCCCACCACGGTGAGGCTGCCGCGCTCGCCCACCAGCAGCTTGACCAGTTCGTACTGGCTCTGGTTGGTGTCCTGATATTCATCCACCAGCAGGTAGCGGATGCGCCCGCGCCACTGTTGCAGCACCCGCTCGGAGCTTTGCAGCAGGCGCGTCGGTAGCAGAATCAGGTCGTCGAAATCCACAGCGTTGTAGGCGTGCAGATGGCGCTGGTAGTCGGCGTAGAGGCGGGCGTGCAGGGCCTCCAGTTCGTTGTCGGCGCAGGCGAGTACCTGCTCCGGCGAGCGCATCGCCGATTTCCAGGCGGAGATGCGCCAGAGCGCGCTGCTCGCCGCCTCGCTTTCCTCGCGCTGGCTCTTGCGCAGCAGTTCGCGGATCAGGCCCTCGCTGTCCTGGGCGTCGAAGATGGAAAATCCCGGCTTGTAGCCCAGCTCGCGGCAGTCCCGCTGGAGCATGTGCAGACCGAGGTTGTGGAAGGTGGAGACCCGCAGCCCCCGGCTGGGGCGGTGTTTGAGCAGGCGGCCGACCCGCTCCTTCATCTCCCGTGCCGCCTTGTTGGTGAAGGTGACCGCAGCGATGTGCTGCGGCGCCAGGTCGCACTGCTCTACCAGGTAGGCGATCTTGTGGCTGATTACCCCGGTCTTGCCCGAGCCGGCGCCGGCGAGTACCAGCAGGGGGCTGCCGATGTGGCGCACGGCGGCCTGTTGTTGCGGATTGAGTTGCTGCATGGGGGCTGAATGCTGTGCTGGGTGCTCTGGTGACTGCCTGGTGGATCAGTGGCGGATCAGGCTTTGGTCATTTGGGTGGATCATTTGCCGATGACGTACTAATATGCGCCTATTGTAACTGTGCCCATGTAACTGTGCCCAAGCGCCGCAAGGCAAGATTCATTTTAGGATGCCCCATGAAATTCGTTCTCCTGCTTTCCGCTCTACTGCTTGCCGCCCCGCTGGCGGCCTATGATGGCGCACCGCCGCCGCCCAAGCTGCCGGAGCCGGTGCAGAGCGGGCAGGAGCTGGAGCCTGAGGTGACCATAGTCGAGACCGAGGAAGGTCGCGCCTATGAGTACCGCGCCAACGGCCATCTCTACATGGTCAAGATCCAGCCCAAGGTGGGCAAGCCCTACTACGAGATCGACAGCGATGGCGATGGCGAGCTCGACACCCGGGTGGACGACCCCCGCCAGACAGCGGTTCCCCAGTGGGTGCTGTTCCGCTTCTAGGCGCCTTGCCGCTTCATTCTGAATCTCGCAGCAGGCAGCCACGGCTGCCTGCTGCGTTTCTGCGCCAATGAATTCCCTGCTTGACGCCCTAGCCGATCGGATCGATGGCCTGAACCGGCGCATCGGCCGCACCATTGCCTGGCTGGCCCTGGTCATGGCGCTGCTGGCCTTTGCCGTCGTGGTGCTGCGCTATGCCTTTGATCTGGGCTGGATCGGCCTGCAGGAGGCGGTTCTCTACCTGCACGCGGCCCTGTTCATGCTCGGCATCCCCTACGTCCTCCAAGCCGATGGCCATGTGCGCATCGACCTCATCTACCGCCGTCTCGGCGACAAGGGCCGCGCCTGGGTCGATCTCGGCGGCAGTTTGCTGCTGTTGCTGCCGCTGGCGGGCTTTCTGCTCTGGTCCAGCTGGGACTATGTGGCCGAATCCTGGCGGCTAAAGGAGTCCTCGGGCGAGGCCGGCGGCCTGCCCTGGGTCTATCTGCTCAAGAGCCTGATCCCGCTGATGGCGCTGCTGCTGGGCCTGCAGGGGCTCAGTCTGGCAATTCGCAGCTTGCGCCGGCTGCGTGGCGAGAGCAGCTGATGGCCGAGTTCATCCCCCTGCTACTGTTTGCCGCGGTGTTTGGGGTGCTCCTGCTGGGCTTTCCGGTGGCCTTCTCCCTCGCCGGCGTGGCCCTGATCTTCGCCGCCATCGGCAGTCTCAGCGGTCATTTCGATGCCGCCTTTCTCAGCGCGCTGCCCAGCCGGCTCTACGGCATCATGCTCAATCAAACTCTGCTGGCGGTGCCCCTGTTCGTCCTCATGGGGGTGGTGCTGGAGCGCTCCAGGCTCGCCGAGGAGTTGCTCGAAACCCTCTCCGCCCTGTTTGGCGGCCTGCGTGGTGGCCTAGGCATCTCGGTGACCCTGGTGGGCCTGCTGCTGGCGGCGAGCACCGGCATCGTCGGCGCCACCGTGGTGACCATGGGGCTGCTGGCCCTGCCGAGCATGCTCAAGCGCCATTACGATCCGGCCTTGGCTGCCGGTGTCATCTGTGCCTCCGGCACTCTGGGGCAGATCATCCCACCCTCCATTGTTCTGGTGCTGCTGGGGGATGTGCTCAGCTCGGCCTATCAACAGGCCCAGCTC
>JADGBD010000230.1 GCA_015231665.1 Gammaproteobacteria bacterium | reverse complement strand
TGTTCAGGTACTCCTTCACCTCGGGGCTGATGGCATCCAGGGTAAGGGCCTCGACCACATCCACCCCTTCCCGGCTGAGATCCAGCACCAGAGCCTCGGTGGCGGGAATTTCGGCGTCATAGATCATCACCCAGGGCTTGAGCAGGGATTTGGGGTTGAGATTGAGCACCCGGCCAATGCTGCCATCGGACAGGCGCACCAGGGTTCCCGGCGGATAGACCCCGAGGTTGGCGATGAAGTAGGCGACCACCTTGGGATCGTACGTCTTGCCCGCACGGCTGTAGAGATAGGCCATGGCCTCAAAGGGGGTCTTGCTGCGGGAGGGGTCTACCGGGTTGCACAGGTTGTCGTAGGTGTTGACCACGCAGACAATCCGGGTCAGCAAGGACAACTCCTCAGCCACCCGCCCCTGGGGGAAGCCCGAGCCGTCCCAGAGTTCGTGATGGCTACTGATGATCTCCAGCACCTCCTCGTCGAGGGTGCCCATCTGCTGACCGATGCGCAGGCCATAGAGGGCGTGCATGTTGAACAGGTCGCGCTCGGCGCGGGTCAGGGTGCCTTTCTTGCGCAGAATCTTGCCAGGAATCTCGATCTCGCCAATGTCGTGGAGCAAGGAGCCCACCCCCAGATGGTGCATCTGCTCGTCGTTCAGGCCCATGGCCTTGCCCAGCAACAGGGCCAGGCTGCTGACATTGATGGCGTGGTAATAGGCGTTTTCGTTCTTGCTTTTGGTGTTGACCAGCTGGAGGATGGCGCCGCTTTCCCCCAACAGGGTGTCCACCATTATCCCCACCACCTCTTCCGCATCCTCGACCGCAGCCCGGGGGTCGGAGCGCAGGTTGGTGATTATCTTGCGCACCCGCTCGACCACATCGAAGAAGGCCCGTTCGCAGCGCTTCAGCTCGCTGCGGCGGCGCCTCATCTCGGCGCGACGCTGGGCCGGGTCGATACGCTGCTTGGCCTCCGCCACCACCTCCAGGGGCGCCAGATCACTGCGCTCGGGGTCGTAGCTGATGCGCTCCAGGGGCAACGCCTTGAGCTGGCGGATGTCCGCCTCGCAGCGTATCTTGAAGGCGTTGCTGAAAAACGAATGCTCCCTCCAAGGCAGCTCCAGGGAGACGTAAAGGCCGACGCGCAGCTGGCTCAGCAAGATCGAGGGAAGTTCCGTCATGGCGGAATTCTCCGGCCAGACCTCCTGCTTGTCTATAGCGAAAAGTTGATCCCGGGGCGCGCTTGATGCAGGATGATCGACCCGGAAGAGACAGATTGCACCGTCCTGACAAAACCAAAACCCATCCCAGGACCCCGCCCACTCAATTTAGCTGCCAACTGCGCAGATCAGAGGAGACCCCATGGATATGCTACGCACCCTGGGTTTGGACAAACCCATTGAAGACCCCGCCGAGGAACGCGAGCGCCTGCACCTCTACATCAACCTGAAGTTTGCCTCTTCCGGCCAGCCCTACTACAGCGACACCGATGCCGCGGGCCTGCTCACTATCGCCGGCGATCTGCTCCAGGCTTACCGGGAGAAAAACCGCCTGCTGTCCACCTCCCTTTGTCCGGTGGACAGCCGCATCCAGGGATTCATCAACAACTACCTGGCCGATCTGGAGTTGGCCTGCGTGCCGCGGCTGCCGAGCCAGACCTTCATCCTCGATCGCCACGGCCTCGCCCGTGAGCTGTCCCTGCCCATGGACGGCGACGAATTCCAGTCTGACATCGTCTCCAGCTACCGGCTGAAGAACGGCGTGCTGCACAACCCCGCCAGCGACCGACGCACCACCGCCGGCTCCTTCCATGTGGCCGAGGGCGGTCTGCCGATCCCCGGCGACAAGAAGGCGGTGCCCAAGCAGAGCTTTGCACGAATGCTGCAGGTGGCGCTGAATCCGCCGCAGGACCTGAACATGGTGCCCTTCACCGCCAATCGGCCCAACCGGGTGTACATGATGATCTCGCTGCTGCTGCGGCCAGTGATTTGCCCGGCGATACCCGGCTTCAGCGAAGAAAAATCCATGGAAATCCGCTTTTTCGCCCCCGGCAATCTGGTCAGCAACCTGGATTTTGTCGAAAGCATCTTCGGTAACGGCGGCAACCCCAACCTGGCCCATTTCGATGCCGCCCTGGATGTGGAGCACTGGAGCGGCCACACCGGCTGCGTCATCCTCGCCCCGCACCTGACTCGCCTGACCAAGCAGGAAGTCGGCCTACCCCACTGGGATGACGCCAACCCGCCCCAGCGCCGCGAGGGCATGTGCTGGAGGAGCGAGGACGAACTCTACAACGACGGCCAGGCCTTCAAGATCACCGCCCGCGATGCCTCGGGCGCCATTGTCACCCTGATTGCCGACAACTATTTCGGTTACTGCAAGAAGGAAGTGAAGACCCAGATCAGCTTCGCCACCAATCTCTACGGCCTGGCCGAAGAAGAACATGCCGGCGGCGCGCTGGCCTTTCAGCGGCGCAATCACGGCGAGGAATACGGCGTTGACAGCCGCACCCGCGAGCCCGGCTATAGCTTTGACGAAGTGGTGGAGCGCTACCGCGAGATCATCGACCTGCAGCCGGAGGGCTACGCCATCGACAAGCGTTTTGCCGATGTCATCTATCTGCATCAGGACCTGCGCATGGACCTGAACACCCAGAAGATCAGCTGGCAGTATCAGGGTCGGCAGCAGAGCATGCGCCTGCAGCCGGGCAAGATCTACATGCAGCCCAACGGCTACAAGATCGAGATGATGAAGCACCCCGGCGCGCCCTCCTGGCGCCTGGTGGGCACCGATGCCGAGGGCACCTTCTGCCACAAACCCTGCACCGTCTCCGGCGGCGGCAAGTCGGAGATCTCCAAGTCCCTGGATGATGCGGTGATCTACGGCCCCCTGTTCGTCGATCACCTGGAAACCGACCTGGAGCGGGTGCGGGAGATTTTCCAACGCGACTACCGCAACCGCTTCAAACCCGGTCACGAGGACGAGGACCGTAACCCCAGCCGCAGCCCCCTGAGTGCCGAGCGCAGCCTGGGCTCGGTGATCAAGCTGCTCACCCCCTCCTCCAGCCACACAGATGAATACAACGCCTGGCTGGCGGAGATTCCGCCGCGCATCCTCGCCCTGGTGTTCCTGATCAAGCGCTTTTACCGCCCGGAATGGGGCGATGACTGGCACCGCTATCTGTCGGTGGACGAGGTTGACGGCGCCCCCGGTCATGAACTCAAGCTCTACGAGCGGCGCATCATCGCCTCCTACCTGCGCCTCGGCTTCGACCCCCAGGGCAAGTGGCGCACCTTCAAGGTCCGCCAGGATTTCATCGCCGCCGAAAAGGTGCAGATGGAAGACGACATCAGCGCCTCGGTGGTGGCTCCGGCCCATCTGCTCTGCGACTGCTTTACCGGCCGCCCCAGCGACCGCAGCCTGAAACTGGTGAAAAACTGCGAATACCGCCTGTTCCAGCGCCCGGATGACGCCGTCATCCCCGGCTATGACAAGCAGGCCGAGCTGGACATATCTCGCCTGGACAGCTTCATCGCCAACTACGAGCCGCTGGATCAAACCAAGCTCGCTGCCGTGACCGAGGACGTGCTCAGCTTCTGCGCCTTCACCGACCCCATGCGCCAGCTGCTGCAGCGCGCCCGTGAGGACGGCGACAGCTATGTGGTCTCCTCCGCCCATCCGCGGATTGTCGATGGCAAACCCTCAAAAAACCCGCGCTACCTGCAGACCCGTCTCGACCTGCAGAACCCCATTCGCACCTATGTCGCCGAAATGGGAGCGCGCCTGCACCGCAAGCTGCCGCTGGATCAGCCCCTCTGCCACCCGGTGGATGCGGTGCTCACCGGCCGGCGCAACAACCCGCCGGAGCCGGGCATCCGTCCCCTGGCGGTATACAACCCGATCCACTATCAGGAACTGCCGGAGTTGTTCATGGACTTTGTCTGCTCGCTCACCGGCAAGTCCCCCTCCACCACCGGCGCCGGCAGCGAGGGCGCCCTCACCAAGGGCCCGTTCAACGCCCTGCGCCCCACCGCCGATCTGAACAACGCCCTGGTGTCCTACATCCTCACCGACTACCCCGGCT
>JADGBD010000229.1:2622-4079 GCA_015231665.1 Gammaproteobacteria bacterium | reverse complement strand
CCATTTCTGCGTGCCCCTTCTGAGCAAGGAACAGCTGCTGGGGGTGCTGAACATCTATCTGCCGGCGGAGCACCAGCGCAGCCCCCAGGAGGACAGGTACATCCAGACTGTGGCCGACACCCTGGCGATCATCATCAGCCGGGCCCAGGCCGAGCAGAATCTGCACCGCAGCTATCTGCAGCTGGAACAGCGAGTGGAAGAGCGCACCGCCGAGCTGCTGCAGAGCCGCAAGCAAACCCAGAAGGCGCTGGAGAAGAGCCAGAAAATCGAGCTGCACCTGCGCTCGATTCTCGCCAGCGTCGGCGATGCCATCTACATCCACGACCTGCAGGGGCGCATCCGCCACGTCAACCCGGTGGCCTGCGATCAGACCGGCTACAGCTTTGAGGAACTCCTCCGCCTCAGCGTCTTCGACATCGACAGTGGCACCAATCCCGAGAAAATCCGCGCCGCCTGGAACCTCTGCCGCTCCAACCCGAGCAAGTTTCCCCTCAACATGGAGAGCCGCCACCGACGCAAGGACGGTTCGAGTTTCCCCATCGAGGTGCGCGTCGGTCTGCTGCCGCTGTCCGACTCCGAACAGCTGTTCGTCGCCACGGTGCGCGACATCACCGAGCGCAAGTATTACGAGCAGCAACTGCTCCTCGCCAAGGAAAAGGCCGAGGCCGCCAGTCTGGCCAAGGGCTCTTTTCTCGCCAACATGAGCCATGAGATTCGCACGCCGATGAACGCCATTCTCGGCATGTCCCAGCTCGCCCTGAAGACCGAACTCAACCCCAGCCAGCGGGACTACATCAGCAAGGCCCACCGCTCGGCGCGCAACCTGCTGGGGATACTCAACGACATCCTCGACTTCTCCAAGATCGAATCTGACAAGCTGAGCATTGAATCCATCGGCTTCAATCTCGATGACACCCTCGACCAGCTGGCCACCACCCAGGGCCTGCGCGCCGAGCAAAAGCAGCAGCAGTTGCGCTTTGAGGTGGCCGAGGACACCCCCCGCTACCTGCTCGGTGACCCCCTGCGCCTGAATCAGGTGCTCACCAACCTGATCAGCAATGCCATCAAGTTTACCGCTGACGGCGGCCGGATCAGCCTGTGCATCCAGCCCCTGGCGCACGAGGGCGATCAGCTGCGGCTGGAGTTTCAGGTGCAGGACAGCGGCATCGGCATGAGCCCGGAGGAGCAGGCACGCCTGTTCCAGCCCTTCACCCAGGCAGACAGCTCGACCACCCGCCGCTTCGGTGGCACCGGCCTGGGCTTGGCCATCAGCAAGAAACTGGTGGACCTGATGGGCGGCGAGATCTGGCTGCACAGCAGCCTCGGCGAGGGCAGCACCTTCGGCTTCAGCCTGCCCCTGCAGGTCAGAACTCAAACCGAGGACGAGCAGCGCGCCCCCAGCAGCGGCCTGCACGAGCCCAGCCCCGAGCATCTCGCCCAGCTGCAGGGCCGGCGCA
>JADGBD010000229.1:1904-2586 GCA_015231665.1 Gammaproteobacteria bacterium | reverse complement strand
CGGCCTCCAGGTGGAGCTGGCCAACAACGGCGCCGAGGCCCTGGAATGGCTGCAGCGGCAGCGCTTTGATGCGGTACTGATGGACTGTCAGATGCCGGTGATGGACGGCTACGCCGCCACTCGCGAGATTCGCGCGCAACCCCAGCTTGCCGATCTGCCGGTGATCGCCATGACCGCCAACGTCCTCGATAGCGACCGCCAGCTGGCGCTGGAGGCGGGAATGAACGACCACGTTGGCAAGCCCATCGATCTGGCCATGCTGTTCCAGATCCTCGCCCGCTGGATCAGCACAGTACCCATCGAGCCAGGCATTGCCGCCGGCAGCAAGCAAGGGCCTGCTCCCGCGCCACGCCGCCAAAGCAACCCGGCCGATCTGCCGGTTCAGCTGGCCGAGCTGCCGGGCATCGACAGCCGCGCCGGTCTCAGGGTCTGCCAGGGCGACCTGAGCCTGTATAACCGCCTGCTGAGCCGCTTTGCCGAGCAGCAAAGCCAGTTCGAGGAGCAATTTGTCGCCGCCCAGCAAGCCGGTGATGGGGTCAGCTGTCGCCGTCTGGCCCACAGCCTCAAGGGCAGCGCCGGCAACCTCGGTGCCCGCGAGCTGAGCCAGGTCGCCGCCGAACTGGAGCAGGCCTGCGCCGAGGACGAGGACTATTGGATACAAGAACCCTCTCTGCCACCAGCA
>JADGBD010000229.1:1279-1834 GCA_015231665.1 Gammaproteobacteria bacterium | reverse complement strand
CAACAACTGCAGCCCCTGCTGCTGGAGCTGCAGCAACAAGTGCGCGATTGCAGCATCCAAGCTGTGGATGTGCTCGAGCGCCTGACCCCGCTGATGCAAGGCCAAACCCATGCCAAGCAACTCAATGCCCTGAGCCAGGCGGTGCGCGGCTACGACTTTGACAGAGCCCAGGAGTTGCTGGATAAGCTGCTGGACTAGCGCTCATCAGGCGAGCAGCAACACCCCGGAACATGAAACATCTCTTGGCCGCTTTGTGGCTCGGGGCTCCCTGCTAATTCGTAACAGCTGATAGCTGGCCGCTGACTGCTGGCGGCTGAAAGCTGACTCCCTCTTGATCCAGATCATGGAAACACAAGATATAGTGGCTATGATTGAGCACATGCCACAATATATTGTGTTTACCGAGGATCAACCATGAATCTAACCGCCAGCCGTCTGGTCCAATTACCCCTGAACCTGCGCCGTCGCGATGGCCAGCTGGTGGCCTTCGACCGCCGCCGCATCGAGTCCGCCCTGCTGCGCGCCGGTCCGGCCAGCGGCGAGTTCGGCCAGGAC
>JADGBD010000229.1:0-1258 GCA_015231665.1 Gammaproteobacteria bacterium | reverse complement strand
ATGTGGTCAAGGTGCTCACCCACCGCCAGTTCGCCGATGGCGTGGCGGAGATCGAACAGGTGCAGGACATCGTCGAACAGAGCCTGATCAGCGCCAACCACCTGGCCACCGCCCGCGCCTACATCGCCTATCGCGACCAGCACAAACGTCTGCGCGACGACAGCCGCACCCTGGTGGACGTGGCCAGCTCGATCAACGAATACCTGCAGCGGGCCGACTGGCGCGTGCAGGCCAACGCCAATCAGGGCTATTCCCTGGGCGGGTTGATCCTCAACAGCGCGGGCAAGATGATCGCCAACTACTGGCTGTCCCACGTCTATGCGCCAGAGATCGGCCAGGCCCACCGCGAGGGCGACATCCACATCCACGATCTGGACATGCTCGCCGGCTACTGCGCCGGCTGGTCCCTGCGCACCCTGCTGCACGAGGGCCTCAACGGCGTGCCCGGCAAGGTGGAGGCGGCACCGCCCAAGCACCTGTCCAGCGCCGTCGGCCAGATCGTCAACTTTCTCGGCACCCTGCAGAACGAATGGGCCGGCGCCCAGGCCTTCAGCTCCTTCGACACCCATCTGGCACCCTTCATCCGCAAGGACCGGCTCGGCTACGAGCAAGTCAAGCAGTGCATCCAGGAGCTGATCTACAACCTCAACGTGCCCTCGCGCTGGGGCACCCAGACCCCCTTCACCAACCTGACCTTCGACTGGGTCTGCCCGGAGGACCTGCGCGAGCAGATCCCGGTGATCGGTGGTGAAGAAATGCCCTTCAGCTACGGTGAGCTGCAAGCGGAGATGGACCTGATCAACCGCGCCTACATCGAGGTGATGAGCGAGGGTGACGCCAAGGGCCGCGCCTTCACCTTCCCCATCCCCACCTACAACATGACCCCGGACTTCCCCTGGGACAGCGCAAACGCCGAGCGCCTGTTCGCCATGACCGCCAAGTACGGTCTGCCCTACTTCCAGAACTTCCTCAACTCCGAGCTCAGGCCCAACATGGTGCGCTCCATGTGCTGCCGCCTGCAGCTGGACCTGCGCGAACTCTTGAAGCGCGGCAACGGCCTGTTCGGCTCCGCCGAGCAGACCGGCTCCCTGGGCGTGGTCACGGTCAACTGCGCCCGTCTCGGCTATCTGCATCAGGGCAATCGCGAGGCGCTCTACGCAGCGCTGGATCGGCTGCTGGAGCTGGCGCGCAATAGCCTGGAATTGAAGCGCAAGGTGATCCAGCGCCACATGGACGCCGGCCTCTTCCCCTACACCAA
>JADGBD010000228.1 GCA_015231665.1 Gammaproteobacteria bacterium | reverse complement strand
CGAGTCCCGAGTCCCGAGTCCTGAGTCCCGGGGCCGCCAAGAGATGTTTCATGTTCCGGGGTGGTGCTGTCCGCCCCATGGGCGTTAGCATAGCCGCCATGCCTCAGCCGAGAATTCCACCTGCATGTCCAGTCTTGCCATAGTCCATCAGATCCGCGCCGGTCAGCCCCTGCGCAGCAAGCCCTTGGCCGAGGGCGAGGCGAGCGCGGCCTTGCTGGACCGGATCAAGGGCAGTTTTTCCTCCCGGCTCAACCGTGAGCACGGCCGTTTTGCCGCCGATGCCGAGCCGCCCCTGCTGGCCAGCACTCTGGAGCAGATGCTGGCGGATCCCGGCGAGTTCGCCAACGCCAGCGCTCGCATCGCCCAGGCCCTGCTCAGCGCGCTGGATGCCGGCAGTGACTACGCCGCCTACCTGTTTTTCTTTCTCCAGCAGGCGCCGGCATCCCCTGCGGCCTATGTGTTTCTGGTTCCCCCCAAGAGCGGCCCGGCGCTGGATGCCCAGCTGCAGCTGAGCCAGTGCCAGGGGCTGGATCTGGGCCAGAACCTCGCCGGGATCAAGATCGACATCCAGGAGTGGCAGCAGAATCAGCAGTACGCCTATCTGTCCTGGCTCCCGCCGCGGGGCAACCCGAGTCTGACCGAGGCCTTTCTCCAGCTCAGCGGCTTCACCGCCGGGATCAACAGCCAGGAGCACACCCAAAGCTTTCTCACCGCGGTGGAGGAATTCGGCCGCGAGCTGCCAGCGGATGGGGTGGAGGATTTTCGCCGTCAGGTGGTGGACTACTGCCTGCAGCAAGAGCGCAACGACCAGCCGCTGGCGGTGCAGGAGCTGGCGGCCAACCTTGGCGAGATCGATCGCCAGGCCTTTGTTCAGGCGATGCCGCAGGAGGAGCCGATCTGGCTCGATCGGCGCAGCCTGCAACGCTACCTCAGATTCAGCGGCCGCGAGCAGGACCTGGCCATCAGCTTCTCCTCCGCCCAGCTGAACAAGCGGGTGCGCTACGATGCCCAGAGCGATACCCTGCACATCAGCGGCCTGCCGGCGGCCTTGCGCCAGCAATTGCTCGATCATCAGGCCAAATAGGAGCGGGAGATGGGGCTTTTCAATAGGCACAGCAGTTCCGCCGCCTGGGCGCAGCAGCTGCTGGATTCGGTGGACGAGGGGATTCTGCTGATCGATCGGGAGGGCATCACCCGCTTTGCCAACCCGGCGGCCTGTGCCATTCTCGGCTACAGCCCGGCGGAACTGGCCGGGGCGGCCCTGCATGTGCTGCTGCGCGATCCGGCCCTGGCGGATGTGCCAGTTGCCGGCTGCGCCATGATTGAGGCCCTGAAGCAGGGTCAGGCCCAAAGCTCGATGGACCAGCGGGTCTGGCATCGCCAGGGCCATGCCCTGAACATTCGTTACCGCTGCACGCCGATCCGTGAGGAGGGGCAGGTCAGCGGGGCGGTGATGAGCTTCAGCGACATCACTGAGGAGCTGGCCGCGGCCCAGGAGCAGCGGATTGCCGCCACCGCCTTCAACAGCCAGGAGCCGATGGCGATCACCGACAGCCAGGGGCTGCTTCTGCGGGTCAACCAGGCCTTTTGCGAGATGACCGGCTACAGCAGCGCCGAGCTGGTTGGCCGCTCCAGCAGCCTGCTCAAGTCCGGCGAGCATGAGGCGGCCTTCTACCAGCGCCTGTGGAGCAACCTGCTTCGCCACGGCCAGTGGAGCGGTGAGCTGATCAACCGGCGCAAGGATGGCAGCCGCTATCCCCTGCACCTGAGCATCACCGGGGTGTTCGATGAGCGCGGCGGCCTGTCCCATTACGTCGCCAGTTACCACGATCTCACCGAACTCAACGCCGACCGCGAACTGCTCGAGCGCACCAGCGCCGAGGAGCAGGTGCTGACCCAGCTGCTGCAGATGGCCATGCGCCCCACCGAGGTGAATGACTACCTGGGCCAAAGCCTGGCCCTGCTGATCGAATCCGTGCCCTGGCTGAAGCTGCTGCCAATGGGCGCGGTGTTCCTGCGCGACGGCTCGGCGGAGAGTCCGAGGCTACGCCTGGTGGCCAACCAGAATCTGGCCCCGGCGCTGGAGGACCTCTGCGCCAACATCGCCTTTGGCCATTGCCTGTGCGGTCGGGCGGCGCAGACCAAGCGGGTGCAGCACGCCCTCTGCGTTGATGAGCGCCACGAAATCCGCTTTGCGGGGATGAAGCCCCACGGCCACTACAACATCCCTATCCTCGACCAGGATAGCGAGACGCTCGGCGTACTGGTGCTTTACCTGCCTCACGGCCATCAGCGGGTGGAGCGCGAGGTGGCCTATCTGCGCCGGGTAACGGACGTTTTCAGCCTGGGTATCTCCCAGCGCCTGGTCGCCAGCGAATTGCGCAAGGCCAAGGAGGACGCCGAGCTGGCGAGCCAGGCGAAAAGCGATTTTCTCGCCAACATGAGCCATGAAATCCGCACGCCGATGAACGCCATCCTCGGCATGTCCTACCTGGCCCTGCAGACCGGCCTCAACCCCAAACAGGCCAATTTTGTCGAAAAGGTCCACCGCTCGGCGGAATCCCTGCTTGGCATCATCAACGACATCCTCGACTTCTCCAAGATCGAGGCAGACAAGCTCGATCTGGAGCAGCGACCCTTCGACTTGCGGGATGTGTTCGACAACCTGATCAACCTGCTCGGCCTGCGCGCCGAGGAAAAGCATCTGGAACTGCTGCTGGACGTAGCCCCGGGCACCCCGCTGGGGTTGATCGGTGACCCCCTGCGGCTGGGGCAGATTCTGATCAACCTGGGCAACAACGCCCTCAAGTTCACCGCCGAGGGCGAAATTCTCATCTCCGTCGAGCCGCTCCAGGGCGGCGACGATTGGGTTGAGCTGCATTTTGCCGTGCGCGACAGCGGTATCGGCATGGGCCCGGAGGTGCAGGCGCGGCTGTTCCAGGCCTTCAGCCAGGCCGATGCCTCCACCACCCGCAAGTACGGCGGCACCGGCCTGGGACTGGCCATCTCCAAGCGCTTGACCGAGCTGATGGACGGCCGCATCTGGGTGGAAAGCCAGCCGCAGCAAGGCAGCACCTTCCATTTCAGCGTCCGCCTGGGGCTGGCCGATGAGCTGGCGATTAGCGAGAGCGGCGATGCCGCGGCCGCTGAATTCGACATTCACGGCCTGCGCCTGCTGGTGGTGGACGACAACCACTGCGCCCGCGAGATCCTGCAGCGGATGATCAGCCAATGCGGCTGTCCGGTGGACTGCGCCGCCAGCGGCGAGGAGGCCCTGGCTTTGCTCGATCAGCGCATGGCCGGCGCCGAGCCCTACGACATCCTCCTGCTCGATTGGCAGATGCCAGGGATGGACGGCCTCAGCTGCGCCCGCGAGGTGCTGGCATGTTACCCACAGCCGCCAAAGATCATCTTCGTCACCGCCTTTGGCCGCGAGGAACTGCGCCACGAGGGTGAGGGCCAGGCGGTGGAGATCAAGCATCTGCTGACCAAGCCGGTCACCGTCTCGGCCCTGCAGAACGCCGTCGCCAAGGCCCTGGGGCTGGGCCTCAGCCGGGCTGACAGCGGCCGCAATCAGCAGGACTATCACGAAGTCCTCGGCCGCCTGCGCGGCGCCCGGGTGCTGCTGGTGGAAGACAACGAGCTCAATCAGGAGCTGGCCTTTGAGCTGCTCAGCAACAACGGCGTCAGCGTGGAAGTGGCCAACAATGGCCGCGAGGCCCTGGAGATGATCGAGGCCAATGCCTATGACGGTGTGCTCATGGACTGCGAGATGCCGCTGATGGACGGCTATACCGCCACCCGCATCCTCCGCAGCTGGCCCGCCAGCGCCGAACTGCCGATCATCGCCATGACCGCCAATGCCATGGTCGCTGACGTCCAGCGGGCGCTGGAGGCGGGGATGAACGATCACATCGCCAAGCCCGTGGTGGTGCGGGAGATGTTCACCACCATGGCGCGCTGGATTACCCCCAGCAACCCGCTGAGAGCGCCCCAGGCTCCGTCCCCGACACATGCCAGCCCGGGCGCGGCAGATGCCGGTGCCGCACTGCCGGCCTTTACCAGCATCGACAGCCAGCTGGGGCTGGA
>JADGBD010000227.1 GCA_015231665.1 Gammaproteobacteria bacterium | reverse complement strand
TCGACTCTGGCCTCCTGCTTCGTCCTACCTCCTGCGTCCTTGCAGTCGTCTCCCCAAAGGGGCGGGGGGCTTAACCACCTGATTACATTATATCTCCGCGCTCCTCTGCGCCCTCTGCGTCCCGTATCACCTCAGGCTTTGGATCAGCTGCACCAGATCGGCTTCAACCAGGGGCTTGGCGACGTGGCCGTGCATGCCGACGGTGAAGCATTTCTCTCGCTCCTCACCGTAGGCGTGGGCGGTTTGGCCGATGATTGGCAGCTCGGGGGCGATTTCCTGCAGCAACCGGCTGGCGCTGTAGCCGTCCATCACCGGCATCTCTATGTCCATCAGCACCAGATCAAAGGCCCCGGCGCCCTGCTCGCGCACCCGCTCCACCGCCAGGGCGCCGTTGTCCACCAGCTCGATTTCGGCACCCAGGCTGCAGAGCAGGTCTTCGATGATCAGCTGATTGACCGCATTGTCCTCCGCTACCAGGATGCGCAGCCCGCGCAGGGGTTGCGGCTCCTGTTCCGCTTCAGGCGCCGCACTGGCTTGGATCGGTTGCGGCGCTGTCGCTGGCTGACAGGGCAGATAAACGCTGAAGGTGCTGCCCTGGCCGAGCTGGCTGCGCACCTCGACCCGGCCGTCCATGAGATCGAGAATCCGCCGGCAGATCGCCAGCCCTAGGCCGGTGCCGCCGTATTTGCGCGTGATCGAGCCATCGGCCTGCTCGAAGGCGGCGAACAGGCGGGCCTGCTGCTCCTCGGTCATGCCGATGCCGCTATCGCTGATGGCAAAGCAGAGCATCTCGCCCTCGCGTGTTGCGCTCAGGCACACCTCGCCCTGTTCGGTGAACTTGATCGCGTTGGAGAGCAGGTTGATCAGCACCTGCTGCAGGCGCAGGGCATCGGTCAGGCAGTATTCCGGCAGGTCGGCGGCCAGTTCGGCCTCCAGGGCGAGGCCTCGCTCCTGGGCGCGCTCGGCCATCAGGTCCATCACTCCTTGCACCAGCTCGGCCAGATGCACCGGCTGCAGCTCGATGTGCAGCTTGCCGGCCTCGATCTTGGAGAAGTCGAGGATGTCGTTGATGATCGCCAGCAGCAGGCGCGCCGAATCCAGAATCCGGCTGAAGCTCTGGCGTGACTTGCCCTCGGCCGAGCTGTCGCGCAGGCCGATGTTGGCCAGGCCGATGACCCCATTGAGCGGGGTACGAATCTCGTGGCTCATGTTGGCGAGGAAGCTGCTTTTGATCTGCGCCAGGGTCTCGGCGCGGGCGCGTTCCTGTTGCAGTGAGCGCTGCAGGAGAAAGTTCTCCCGCAGGGTACGGTCGCGCGCCCGCAGGCCGTAGAGGCCGATGATGTTGGCGGCGACCATGAAAAACAGGTTGGATACCAGCAACAGCAGGCCTGGCTGATCCAGCGGGCTGTGGCTGAGCAGGCTGATGAGCAGATAGATCAGCACCAGAGCGAAGCCGATCAGGGCGGTCAGGCGCTGGTCCAGAAAGGTCCAGGCGTAGAGGGCGATGATCACCAGGATCAGGCCGGAGTAATAGGTCAGGCGGGCCATTTCCTCGGCCCCGGCGAGCCAGACCATCAGCTCGATGCTCAGCCCCATGAGGCTGAACATGGCCACCACCAGCGGCGTATAGAAGCGGAGAAAGCCAGGCTGCCCCGCCCACCAGGCGCAAAACAGCAAGAAGGGCACCACCAGGCCAAAGCGCAGGGCGATGACCTGGCTCAGCGCGGAGGAGATGGCGAGCATGTCGAGCAAGCCAAAGGCGGCAAACAGTACCGCCGCCAGCAGCGCACCCTGACGGGTGGTGCGGCGCTTGTCCTCGGCCAGGCTGAGCTGGTAGGCCGCCTCGGTTTCGCCATCAAAGGCCCAGGCAGAGCCCGGAGCCTGCTGGCCGGTCTGCTGCGGGGCTGGCTGCCGTGCAGGCATCAGCTGTCGCTTTCAGGGTAAGGGTAACGGCTGTGGCCGAAGCGCAGCACCAGTACTGCCAGGGCAATCACCAGCAGGGCCGCGGCGATGCCGATCAGGCGCCAGCTATCCAGGTTCTTCATGTCCAGAATCATGTAGCGCGCCAGTGCCACCATGGCAATGTACAGGGGCATGCGCACCGGCAGCTTACCCGATTCCAGGTAGGCGGCCACCATCGCCAGCACTTCCAGGTAGATAAACAGCAACAGCAGGTCGGCGAGGGTGACGGTGCGGGCATTGATCATGTGCATCAACTCAAAACCCACCGCCACCAGGGTGGCCAGGGCGATGATCAGCAGGCCAATGTCTTCGGCGAGGACTATGACCCTATGGCCTAAAATGCGAACCCTTCTGCGCATGATCTTAGCTCCCATCCCGTTTCAGATGCGCAAGTTTAACCCCGCCAGGGATAGATTCGCCAAGCTTGTTGCGCAGCCATCGTCAGGGCTGGGACAGATGGATGGGCGGTTGCCCGGAAAGGGCTTGGCAAAGCGCCCAGGTCATTCAGCCGCCATTGCCTCGCGCTCCATCGCCAGATAGACCTGATAGGCGTTGCGGCGGTTGGTTTCGGTAAAGGCCGGCAGCTGGCTGAAAGCGGACCAGTCCACCGTGTCATAGGCCTCGGCGAACTCGGTCATCTCCGCCACCGCCGCGCCCATGCTCTGGCGCAGCAGGGCGAGGTAGTCGCGGGTCTTGCTCAGGGCCAGGGCGGGGTTGCGCGCAGCCGGGCCGTGGCCAGGGACCAGCCCCTTTAGCTGACGCTGGCTCATGGCCTCAAGGGTCGCCAGCCAGCGCTTGCTGTCGGCATCGCCGACAAAGGGCAGGCGGCCTTCAAAGATGATATCGCCGGTGAACATCACCCCATCGGGCTCGACGAACACCGCCATATCACCATCGGAATGGGCCGCGCCCAGGTAGATCAGCTGCAGCCGCACCCCGCCCAGCTCCAGCTCGCTGTCTTGCTCGATCACGCGGTCCGGTTTGACCAGGCGGGTCTGCTCGTTGACCCAGGGATACAGGGATACCCGCCGCTCTTCCAGGCGAGAAAGCGCGTTGGGGGCATCCAGATAGGCATAGACCCCGGCCGGGGCGATGATCTCGGCGCCCTCGTCCTGATAGACCTGCAGGCCGTAGATATGGTCGGCGTGGTAGTGGGTCACCAGCACCTTGATCACCGGCTTGTCGGTGAGGCTGCGGATCAGCTCGCGCAGCTTCCAGGCCAGGGAGGGCGTGCCGAGCCCGTCGATCACCACTACGCCCTCTGGGGTGATGACAAAGCCGGCATTGGAGATGAAGCCGGCGTTGTCCGTGGCAATCCCCGGCGCGCCCATGACGTAGTAGCTGTTGGCACCCAGCTGGCGCAGTTGCATGGTGACCTCCGCCGGCGGATAGGTCTCGGCGGCGCTCAGGAGGCCGGAATAGATCAGCAGCAGCCAGCAGGCAAGGTTTTTCATCATGGCAATTCCTCCGGGTGGGGTGGGCAGGACGAAGCTAACACAAATGTCAGCTGACCGCTGAAGGCTCAATCACCTCTGGCTTTTAAACTCAATGAACAAGCGGCCCAGTTCGGCCTCGTCGATGCCGAGAAAATCCAGCACCTGGCTGCCGAAGCGTTTCCAGTCGCTATCGGCGGCGCCGGTGCGCAGCTTGCTGTTGCCCAGTTCGGCAATTTTCAGCAGGGCAAGCAGGCGGCTGTCACGGCCGCCGGACTCATCGAAGTGGAAAAAGGCCTCCACATCGTGGTGGCTGAGGATGACGTTGCGGATCGACTCGGCTATGCCCCACTCGTTGGACACCACGCAGCCGATCACCGCATGGTTGATCTGGTAGCAGGCGTCCTCGGTATCGGTGAACAGGGCAGTATCGGCCTGGTTGGCTTGCTTCAGCACCTCCATGTAATTGGCGAAGCCGCGCGCCATCAGGGGGATGCCGACATCGTGAAACAGGCCGAGGATGTAGGGCTGGTCCGCCTCCATCAGCTGCAGGCGTTTGGCGCTGAAGGCGCAGAGATCGGCGATGGTGGAGGCGGAATCCCAGAAGCGCGGAAAGGCCATGCCCTGCTCCTCGAACTCCTTGCCCAGACAGATCCCCAACCGGCGGGCGCTGTCGATCCAGGGATGATCCATGGGC
>JADGBD010000226.1 GCA_015231665.1 Gammaproteobacteria bacterium | reverse complement strand
CGGGTCGCCTGCAGCTGCCAATAGCGCACCGGCACGGCGGTTTGCCCATCGGCTTGCCCATCGGTGCCTAGGGTCAGATGATGCGCTGGCGGCAGCTTGCGAATGCCCTGCAAAATGGTGCGCGGCGCCGGGATCACCCCATGCAGGCTAAACAGAAAATGCAGGCCTACCGGGTCAATGGCCCTATCCACCTCGCCCGTGGCGAGCAGGGCCTGGCTGTTGGAAGCAAAGCGAAAGCCGCTGGCATTCTGGCTGTAATACAGCGGCTTGATGCCGAAGCGATCCCGGGCGAGAAACAGCCGCCGCGGCCCCCGCTCCCAGATGGCGAAGGCAAACATGCCATGCAGGCGCTCGACGCAAGCCGCGCCCCAGCGGTGATAGGCCTTGAGGATGACCTCGGAATCACCCTCAGAGAAGAAGCTATAACCCAGCTCGCACAGCTCGGCACGCAGGGCCTTGTAGTTGTAGATGGTGCCGTTGAACACCAGCACCAGACCCAGCGCCTCGTCCACCAGCGGCTGATTGGAGCGCGCCGACAGATCGATGATCGCCAGACGTCTATGCCCCAGGGCCAGCTCGCCATCGATGAAACGCCCGCCGCTATCCGGCCCGCGCCGCTCCAGTCTGGCTATGATTCGCTCGATACGCTGACCATCGGCCGGCTGCCGGTCAAACCGCAACTCACCACAGATTCCGCACTTGCTCAGTTTTTCCTTCAGGCCATGGGCCTGCTCAGTCCAACAACTCCCAGCGCAATGGGGTGCCCTTGGCCACCGCCTGGCGCACCCGTTTGCCCAGCACCCGTGGCAGTTCCCGCGGGTGCAGGCCGAAGCCGGGGCGGATGCTGCGCAGATTGCTGTGATCGAGCAGACCGCCGGCAGGCACGTCCGCCACCACATACAGAGAACGGCGGCTGTTGAGATGGCTCTGCTCCGCCGGGGTCACCTGAAAACCGCTGGAGCCCAGCGCCAGCCAGGCCTCGCGACAGCTGCGGCTAAGCGCGCTGAACTCCTCGGGCTCGAGCGAGAACTCGGCGTCCACTGCCCCCTGCTGGCGCGAGAGGACAAAGTGCTTCTCGATCAAACAGGCACCCAGGGCCACCGCGGCTATGGCCACGCTGGGGCTTTGGCTATGGTCCGACAGACCGATCGGAATCTGAAAGCAATCGCGCAGCAGAGGGATGCGGCTGAGGTTGGCCTCATCCACTGGCGTCGGATAGCCGCTGGTGCACTGCAACAGCAGCAGTGGGCCATGGCCCTCGACACCGCGAAAGCAGCGCACCGCCTCCTCGATCTCTCCCAGGCTGGCCATGCCGGTGGAGAGAATCACCGGCTTGGCGGTGGCCGCCACCTTGGCGATCAGCTCCAGATCAACCAGCTCAAAGGAAGCGATCTTGTACACCGGGCAGCCCAGCTCTTCGAGCATGTCCACCGCCGCGGTATCGAAGGGTGAGCTGAACAGGGCAATCCCCAGCTCGCGGGCACGGCGAAACAGGCGCGGATGCCAGTCCCAGGGCGTTTGCGCCTGCTGATACAGCTGATAGAGGGTGCGCCCGGCCCAGAGACCCTGCTCCAGACGAAAGCCCGGACCATCGTGGTCTATGGTGATGCTCTCGGCCCGGTAGCTTTGAATCTTCACCGCATCGGCACCGGCCCGTGCCGCCGCTTCGAGCATCTGCAAGGCGGTCTCGATCCGCCCGCCATGGTTGCCGGACAGCTCCGCCACCAACAGGGGCGGACACCCGGGGCCGCACTCCCGGCCGAACAATTCCACAGATTCTATCGGCTGCATCTCCACCTCCCGCTCAATCGCCCAGTTCCAGCCAGGTGCCGGCGATATGCCTGATGCCCTCGGCATCGGTCAGGTAATAGCACAGAAGCACCCGGCCATCAGCCAGCTGCACCGCCCAGGGATAGCCCAGATCGGCGCAGAGGCCATCGTCGCGCACTATGATCTCGGGGTAATCGTCGGGATTGTCGCCGGGCCGATCCAGCAGCCGCAGGCGGATGCCGAAGGGCTCGGCACGGTAGCCGTAGCTCAGCAACAGGCGGCCATCGGCCAGGGGCAAGGGATGAAAGGGATGGCCGACGAGCTCATGCAACTGTGCCGGGGACCAGTCCCGCCCGTCGGTCGAGCGCGCCCGCGCCAAGCGCCCGCCTGCCCCGGCGGTGCGCATGAAGGCGATCAAGCCGCCCTCGCCGTCCTCACAAAGCGCCGGCTCCTGAAAGGCCACCTTGGCCTCGGGATCACGGGCGATGATGCCAAGCAGGCGCCAGTTCTGCCCCAGATCGGCGCTGGCGAACAGGCCAGCGCCCTCGCCCGGCCCGGCATAGGCACCAAGCAGAATCTCACCTCCGCGCCAGAGGGAGCGACCGCGATTGGCGCCGATGATCTGCTTGCTGCCATCGGGGGACAGGGGATGGCCGTAGCCGCCATCGGGCGGGATGTAGTTGTGATCATAGCGCCACTGGCCGGGCTGGCGCTGGCGCAGGGAGCAATGGCTGCCCCAGAACAAAAAGCGGCAGCCGGAGTAGTTATCCCCCGGCGGGCGCCGCCCCGGCACAAAACGGGCGGCATCCGCCGGCAGCGGGTACCAGGAGAAGGAGGAAATAAACACCTGATCCTCGGGCAGCAGCAGTAGCGAAGGGTCCTGATCCCCCGCCTCCGGGTCCATGGGTAGGATGCTCAGCTCGCCCGTGCAGGGCTCGCCGCTGGGGTCCAGCTCCATCAAGACGATGTGGGAGCGGCTGTCGATGTGGTCCATCCGATCCAGCGGGTCCAGCTCCCCGCGCTTGTCTGGCGGAATCAGCCAGATGCCATCGCGAGCCCGGCGAAAGGCCAGCAGCAGGCGGTCATCGCTGAAACGGATGATGCTGGGAAAGGCCGCGTGAAAGCGCGGTTCCCGGTACAGCAGGCGATGTTCAAGGATTTTCAGCATGGCTTCTGCCTGTTGGTGTGAGTGGGACTAGCCTAACCCGGCGCAGCCGGATGCGAAAATTGGATCGCAAAGAACGCCAAGAAAGCGCAAAGGACGCAAAGTGTTACAGGGTTGCCGCTCGTGCCTTCCCACGGAAATGCCGAATAAAATCCCCTGCGGAATCCGAGTCCAGCCAATCCCGTATCTTCGATGCGTTGCATCCAGGCTTTGCATCTTGTTAACTCTTTGCGCCCTTTGCGTTTCCTTTGCGCCCTTTGCGATCCATTTCTTGGCGATCCATTTCTTGGCGATCCCCAGGCCGGATCACGTCAAATCCGTTGGCGCGAGGATTTCCACGTCGTCCATGCCTACCAGGCTTGGCAGGGCATCTATCACCGTATCCAGCAGGGGCTGGATGTGCGGCAGCTGCAGGCTCTGCCGGTCCACCCCTTCAAACCAGGCGTAGAGGGCGCTTTGCAATTGCTCGCGGGTGCGCACATGCCATTGCAGATCGTGCAGCAGGTGCTGGTACTCGCTGTGGGTGGGTGAAGCGCCCAGTTCGCGGAACAGCTGATCCAGGCGCTGCATGATCTCGCGGGCCTCCTCGCCCAGGCTGAAGTCCTTGGGCAGGTAGGGAATCAGGCGCTGGGACAGGCGGTTGACCCAGAGGCGGTAGCTGGCCTTTTGCAGGGAATGGTAGAGGGGTTGATCCGAGATCAGCAGCACCAGCAGATAGTGCGGGTTGGCGTAGTAGATGCTGTCCTTGATCTGCCACTGCATGTTGTCGAGAAACTTGGACAGACGAATATGCTCGCGAAAATCCGCCTCGTGCAGCTGATCAATGATCGCCAGGGTCTTCTCCCCCTCGCTGAGGGCACAGGCCTTGCTCATCAGGTCATCGAAGGGATCGATGGGCGGCTCCTCACGGCCGGACTCGTCCTTGCTCGGCGGCAATATCACCTCCGGCGGCGGCGGCTTTTTCTGGCTGAAGTCGTGATAAAGGATGTGCGGGTAGTCCAGCGCCCGCGCCAGGGCATTGGCGAAGGCGGTGCGGTGGCGGTCGGGTTCGCCTTCCAGATTGAGGCAGCGGATGCCGCGCAGCGGACTGTTGAGCAGGCAGCGAATCGGAAAGCTGTAGTCGTCATTGGACTCAAAGCCAAACAGCGCCATGCGCTTTTGCAGGGACTGGCTCATCCGGCGGGGTCCGGCAGCA
>JADGBD010000007.1 GCA_015231665.1 Gammaproteobacteria bacterium | reverse complement strand
GATAACCCCGACTTTGCCGATGAGATTCGCTACAAGGGGCAGATTCTGCAGGAAGAACTGAGCAAAATGGTTGCCAAGTATCCACAGCTGGACATGGACCTGCGCGGGCGCGGCATGATCTGGGGGTTGGATATCCCAAGGCCCGGTTTTGCCGGTGAGGTTTCACGTCTGGCCTTTGCCAACCGGTTGGTGATCGAGCTGGCTGGTGCCGATGACAACGTCGTCAAGTTCCTGCCGGCCCTGACCATCGAGGAGGACCTCCTGCGCCAGGGGCTGGAGATCATCGATCGGGTGATTGGCGAGCTAATGGAGAGCAAGGCCCACTCCTTTGGCGGGAGTCACTGATGATAGTGCGCACGCGGGAGGAGATTCAGGGCAGCGAGCGCGAGGTGCAGGCGGCCAACGGCAATTGGATCAGCCGGCGGTTTGTGCTGGATGCCGATGGCGCCGGGTTTTCTTTTCACGAGACCATCATCAAGGCCGGCAGCGAGACCCGCATCTGCTACAAGAACCACATTGAGGCGGTCTATTGCGTGGCGGGCGAGGGCGAGATCGAAGACCTGCGCAGCGGCGAGGTGCATCCCATCCGCGATGGCGTGCTCTATCTGCTGGATCAGCACGACCCCCACCTGCTGCGCGGCGGACGCAGCGACATGCGCCTGATCTGCGCCTTCAATCCGCCAATCACCGGTCGGGAGACTCACGATGCCGATGGCGCCTACAGCCCCCACCCACGCCAGGCGGACTATGCGGCGGTGCGCCTCAATTCTCGGGCTCGGTGAAGCCCAGCGGGCGCTTGCCTGAAATCAGGTAGGCAAAGGCGATGATCTCGGCAATGGCGCGGTAAAGGTTCTCGGGAATCTCATCGCCTACCGGGATTTGCGCCAGGATGGCGGCCATCTCAGGGTCCTGGCGCAGGGGGATGCCGTAGCGCTCCGCCTCCTGCAGGATCTGTCGGGCCAGCTCGTCGCTGCCCTTGGCGGTGATGCGCGGGGCATTGCTGCCGTCGTATTGCAGGGCGACGGCGATCTCGGCCTCGCGATTTTGCTGGTAGGTCGTGCTCATGCGGTGACGTTGAGGAGTGACTCCTCAGCCCCCCTGGGGGTTTCGCTGGGCTGGGGTGCAGATCCGGGGTAGGCGCTCAGCTGTTTCACCTCCAGGCCGGCGCGCTCCAGCGCCAGTTCCAGCTTCGGCATGAGTTCACCGACCCGCTGCAGGGTCTCCGGCCATTGGGTCCAGAAGACCACGCCGACGCTGTCTTTCTGCAAATTGATGCGCACGTCCATCGGTCCGCTGCTGTCAAAATCAAAGTGCAGGTTGACCGTCCACAGGTCGCCTTCTTCCGGATTCTTTTTGTTCTTCTCCCGCTGAATACGCAGCTCCAGGTCTTTGCATTTCTGCTCGTCGAGCATGGGCAGGGCCAGCTGCCAGCTTTGGCGGGTCTCGTCGTTCTGTTGCAGGCTGCTGAGCTGGCGTATCTCCACCTTGGCCAGGGCGCCTTCCGCCGAGTTGCGCAGCAGGTTGAGTAGTTGCTGCTGACGCTCGCTCAGGCCAGCGGCAGGGCCCTTGTTGGACTGGAGCAGGCGGCCATAGAGGGCGCCCATCAGGCCCAGGTTCTGGGTCGAATCGGTGCCGCTGCGCAGCTGTGCCACCATGCGCAGCAAGGCTGATTTCAGATCGGTTGGATCATCGCGCTTGCGCGCCAGATTCGCCTCCAGAAACAGCCCGGAGGATTGCACCAGACTGCTGATCAGCTCGGCATTGATCCGCTGCGGACTGAGGGTCTTGGCGGCGAGAATCTCGGCGAGCTGGCTGAGGTTCTGGCCGGCGGTGGCGCTGGGCAGGGATTGGGCCAGCTGACTCAGGCTCTGAAGAGGGCTTTGGGGACTGCTCAGGATACTGCTTTGGATACCGCTTTGGGGGCTGGACTGGGTGCCACTCTGGCTGACGCCGAGCTGCTGAAACAGCTGCTGCAGAGTACCCTGGCGGGGCAGCAGTTGGCGCAGGAGCTGGTTCTCTGGCGAGTTCTGGCTGCCAAAGCCGAGGACCTTGAGCTGAGGTGGATTGCCCATGCTCAGCAGTTGCAGGCTGATGCTGTCGCCGGCGCCGAGCTGGGGCAAGTGGGGCAGCATCGCCTTGAGGGTCTGGCCGTTCAGCAGCAGGCGCAGCTGGCCATTGGGGTCCTGATTCAGCACCTTGGCATTGACCACCTGGCCCAGATCCATCAGTCGGCTCAGCGGGTTGTTGCCCGGTGAGGCGCTGACCATCTTGCTCAGCAGGGCGGCGTTGTTGTTCAGGCTAATGGCGGATTTGTCGCCAATCATCTCCAATAGGGCTCCGCTTGGTGTTTTACCCCCGCCCGCAGCGAGGAGCTTGCTCAGATCCAGACCCACCAGATTCAGGCTCATGCGCAGGAGGAAACGCTGGGTTTCCGGGCTGAGGCGGCTGAGTGCATCCTGGGCGGGCTTGGCTTCGGCTTCGATATTGCCACGAAAAGGCTGCAACAGTCGCAGCAAAATTTCGCTGCTGATGCGCGCAGGCTTGAGATTGGCGAGGAGATCGACCAGTGCCTTGGTCTGTTGCGACAGCAAACGGCTTAACTGTTCGGCGGGGTGTTCGGCAGCCTGCTTGGTTTCTGCAGGTGCGGCGTGCTCGACCCGGCTGAACTCGGCAGCCACGGCAGATAGCCGCAGCGATCCAGCGGTCGAGGACAGGGCAAGTTGCAGGGACTGAGCTTCCATGTACTGCTCATCGGCAGGTTCGGCTCAGACTGTAGGCAAATTTTTGCCGCTGGGTTGCCGCTTACTAATTATCAGCCGCGGGTCCTGGCATTGAGGGAGGCGCGCACGCAGGCCAGCTGCTCGTAGCTGTAGCTGCCTTGGAATTGCTCGAATACCGGGGTCAGGCGTGCCTCGTCGCCCTGTTCCAGCAGGGCGGCTTCGATGGCGTCCAGCTCCTCGCGGGGCAGGTCCACCAGTTTTTCCAGGCTAAGCAAGCCCAGCTCCATGGCACTGGTGAGGTGGCTGAGCACGGTGCGGGATTTGAGCTGGCGGCGCTCGGCCACCAGTTCCAGATCGCCCAGCTGATTGAACAATTCCAGACTGCTCTGGGCAGTTTCCGTCAGCCCGGGCGGTGGCTGCGGCTTGCTCGGGGCGCGGGCCTGGCGGGCGGCACTGGGGGGATAGCGGCGGAGTATCTGCAGCAGATCGGGGCCATAGCGCTCCAGCTTGCGCTGGCCGATGCCGCTGATGCGCCCCAGCTGCTGCATGTTCTGCGGCCGCAGTTCGACCAGTTCGATCAGGCTGGCATTGGTGAGAATGGCGAAGGCGGGCACGTCCTCGGCGCGCGCCAGGGCCAGGCGTTGCTGGCGCAGTTCCTCCCACAGCTGCAGGTCTTGCGGATCATCGAAGGGCTGCTGCTGATCGGCGCGTTTCTGCGCCTTCTGCCTGGCCTTGTCCACCGGCGGGCGCAGCTGCAGTGACTGCTCGCCGCGCAGCAGGGGGCCGCAGCTGGGGTTGAGGCGCAGGCCACCGTGGCCCTCGGGGTCCAGGTCCACATAGCCCAGGGCGATAAGCTGGCGGTAAAGGCCGCGCCACTGTTCGGCAGTGAGTTCCTGGCCTATGGCGTAGGTGCTGAGCTTGGCGTGACCGAGCTGCTGGATGCGCTCGCTATCGGCGCCGAGGAGCACATCCACCAGATGACCGACGCCAAAACGCTGGCCGGTGCGATAGACGGTGGACAGGGCCTTCTGTGCCGGAATGGTGGCATCCCAGGGGGTGGGTGGGTCGAGGCAGTTGTCGCAGTTGCCGCAGGGTTTGGCCATGGCGTCGCCGAAGTAGCCGACCAGGGCCTGGCGGCGGCAGCTGATCAGCTCGCACAGGCCGAGCATGGCCGCCAGTTTGTGCTGCTCGATGCGCTTCTGCCGCGGGTCGGCCTGGGACTGGTCCATCATCCGCCGCAGGTTGATTACATCCTGCAGGCTGTAGGCCATCCAGGCATCGGCGGGCTCGCCATCGCGGCCGGCGCGGCCGGTCTCCTGCTAATAGGCCTCGATGGATTTGGGCAGGCTGAGGTGGGCGACAAAGCGTACATCCGGCTTGTCTATGCCCCTGCCGAAGGCGGTGGTGGCGACCATGATCAGGCTCTGGTTTTTGCTGCGCGTCGCGGCATCCAGCCCGGCGTGATAGGGCAGGGCGCGCAGGCCTTGCTGGTTGAGCCAATCGGCGGTCTCATCCACCATCCTGCGCGACAGGCAATAGACAATGCCGGCTTCACCGGGGTGTTCGCGGCGGATGAATTCCAGCAGCTGTCGACGAGCGCCCTGGGCCTCGATGATGCGGTAGCGGATGTTGGGCCGGTCAAAGCCGGTGATGAAGGCCTCTGCCCGCTGCAGCTGCAGACGCTCGCTGATCTCCTGACGGGTGCGGGCATCGGCGGTGGCGGTCAGGGCGATGCGCGGGATTTGCGGGAAGCGCTCCGCCAGCTGAGACAGCTGGATGTATTCCGGGCGGAAATCATGGCCCCATTGGGAGACGCAGTGGGCCTCGTCGATGGCAAACAGGGCCAGGGGCGCACGCTGCAGCAGGCCCAGGGTGTTCTCCTGCAGCAACCGCTCGGGGGCGATGTAGAGCAGGTCCAGCTCGCCATTGAGCAGCTGGCGCTCGACGCTGCGGGCGGCCTCGGGCATCAGGCTGGAGTTGAGAAAGGCAGCGCGCACCCCGTTTTGCAGCAAGGCCGAGACCTGATCCTGCATCAGCGCAATCAGCGGCGAGACCACTATGCCCACCCCCGGGCGCACCATCGCCGGAATCTGGTAACAGAGGGATTTGCCGCCGCCGGTGGGCATGATCACCAGGGCATCGCCGCCGTCGATCAGGCGGTTGATCACCGCCGCCTGGGCGGAGCGAAAGCCGTGATAGCCAAAGGTCTGACGCAGGATCTGCAGGGCGCGCGGATGGGGCTGGTGTGGGTCGGTTTGCATGGCCGGCATTATCGCAGAAACCGCGCCCAAGTCCGTAAATGAAGCTGAGAGCGGGTTGGGGTAGGGACTGCCAAGCCAGTCGAATTTGTGCTCCCGGTGGCGCCCGATCAGCGCCGCTTCAACGGAAGCTGACCTCCGGCAACAGGCGATCGAATTCCCTTTTGACCACCCCGTAGCATTCACAGGTGCGCGCCTCCAACCCGGTGCGGTCAAGCACCCGGATGTGGCCGCGGTGGTAGCTGATCAGGCCGGCCCGCTGCAGGTTGCCGGCGGCCTCGGTGACGCCCTCGCGGCGCACGCCGAGCATGTTGGCGATCAGCTCCTGGGTCATCACCAGTTCATCCGAGGGCAGACGGTCGAGGCTCAGCAGCAGCCAGCGGCAGAGTTGCTGGTCGAGGGAGTGGTGGCGATTGCACACCGCGGTCTGCGCCATCTGCGTCAGCAAGGCCTGGGTGTAGCGCAGGAGCAGATGCTGCAACTCGCCGGAGCGGTTGAATTCCTGCTTCAGCAGCTGTCCCTTGAGCCGGTAGGCACGGCCGGCGCTCTGCACCACCGCGCGGGTGGGCATGGTCTGGCCGCCCATGAACAGGGCCACGCCGATGATGCCCTCATTGCCCACCACGGCAATCTCGGCAGAGGCGCCATCGATCATCACATAGAGCAGGGAGACGATGGCGGTGGTGGGGAAATAGACGTGCTGCAACTGGTTGCCCGACTCGTAGAGCACCTTGCCCAGAGGCATGCTGACCGGCTCAAGATGGTCGACCAGGCGGGCGTAATCCTCTTCCGGCAGGGCGGCGAGCAGGTAATTCTGGCGAGGGCTGGCGGGTTTGTGCATGGCTAAATTCCGGTTCTTGCTGCGCCATCAGCGGGTTCGCTGGGTTGGTGGCATCTGATATTGCTGTTATCCAGCGAGTATATACCACCCCTCTTGCCTCTGTGCGCCAGCAGACAGATAAGCGGACTGCAGCGGGTATGATGACCCGGCTGATTACCCCTGAGGATCATGGGCGAGGAGCCACTTTCATTTTCCGGGGCGCCCCCCAGCTAGCTCAGATTGCTGTGAAACATCCATGGCAAATAGGGAGCCCCGAGCCCCGAGCCCCGAGTCTCGAAGCAGGCAAGAGATGTTTCATATTCCGGGGTGGTGCTGTCCGCTCCCTGTGCGTTAGCTGTGGGGTCGCCCCATGATCGTTGGGAGCAAGCAGTGATCAAACTACCGTTGCATGGCCGCACCCTGGCGCTTGTCGCCGTCATCGTCCCCTCCAGCGTTGAGGAATAAGAGCATGAATGGGTTTTACATTGCTGCAGCGGCGGTCAAGGTGCAGCGGCTATTTGGCAGGGCAGGGCGAGAATCGCTGCCGCTGTTTTCTGGCTTGGTTAACCGCACTCTGCTGGTGCTGGCGTTGAGTAGTGGCTGTATTGCCCCGGCCTTGGCGCAAACGCTCAACGCAGGCGGTGTTGGCAGCGCCCATTGCGCGGCGGAAGACAGCCTGAGATTTCGCGGCGGCACGGCAAGGCTGGAAAATGATCTGCTCACCGGGACCGACCAAAACTACACCAGCGGGATTGGCTTTACCCTGATTTCACAGGATATCGCCGGCAGGCCAAGGCCCGAGTGCCTGCCGCTGCCGATCCGGTTGCAGGCGCAACTCATCGAATCCATCAATCCCAGCTTTTTGGCCGATGCCGATAATCCGGGCGCAACCCACAACATGGTAGCCAAGTTCGGCCAGGCCATGTACACGCCGCGGGACCACTCCAGGACAGACCTGGTGACCGATGACAGACCCTATGCCGGACTGCTCTATGTAGGGCTGGCCTGGAATCGGCGTCTGCCGCTGCAACAAAGCAATCAGGAAATGCTCGACACCCGCGAGATCACCCTCGGCGTGATCGGCCCTTGGTCACTGGCAGAGCAGTCGCAAAACCTGGTGCATGACGCCATAGGCTCAGACCGGTTCCTGGGCTGGGAGCATCAGTTGGACAACGAGCCCGCGGTGCAGATGACGATGGATCGCAAGCTGAAGACCTATCGCGGTACGGGGGACATTATCCCCGGCTTATCCGGCGATCTGATCCGCTCCCTGGGACTGCGCCTGGGCAACATCGAGACCTCGGCCACCCTGGGCGTGGAAGGGCGCATCGGCTGGAATCTGCCAAATGATTTTGGTAGCTACCCCATCCGCACCGGTGCCGAGAATAGTCCCCCATCCGCTGCCTCTCTGCACAGTGGCCCTGATGACGCCATCCCCCACAGGAGCCGTCCGCGCCCCGGCGTACACCTGTTCGGCATCCTCGAAGCCAAGGCCGTTGCCTGGGACTTCTCGCTGGATGGAAATCTGTTCAGCTCCAGCCATAGCGTCAGCCGCAAGCCCTGGGTGGCGCAAGCGGCAGTCGGCCTGAGCACCCAAGGCCTGGTCGGCGGGCGCGGTTACAGACTGGCGGTGATGCAGGTGTATCGCACCCGCGAGTTTGCAGAACAAACCACTAACCAGGCCTACGGCTCCATCACCCTGAGCGTGGAATTTTAGGCCGTTCGCTGAGCGAAGTCGAAGCGAGCGGCGGCTGGCTTCGATCCTTCGGCCAGGCTCAGGACACCGCCCTTCGGCCAGGCTCAGGACACCGCTCCGTTCAGCCAGCACTTTCTCGCTAAGTTCTGATGACATTGGGGATAAGCTGGAGACCCGAGTCGACAAGCGCGAAGACCGCAGAGTTGTAAAAGATCTAACGCTCATGGAGCGGACAACCCCACCCCGGAACATGAAACATCTTTTGCTGGCGCCGGGACTCGGGGCTCGGGACTCGGGACTCGATATTTGCCAAGGATGTTTCACAGTAAAAGATCAGGGCCTCAGGCTCTCTCCAATTGTCCAGGATTGTTCCCCTATGTACGCCAGCAGACAGATATGCAGCTGCATCTGACATAAGCTTTTGGTATCGGAGCCAGTTGCTTTTCAACTGGCGGAATGGGCCGCTTTGGCAGCCCGCTCAATCCGCTAAGCAGTCGGATAAATAACTACAAAGAAGGTCATCAGATGAAAAAGTTACAGAAACAAACCCTCCTAGCCATTGCGGTCATACTGCTGGTGTATCTGGGCGGTTGCTCGAGTATGTCGAGGCAGGACGAAAATACAGCAGTTGGCGCAGGTATTGGCGCTGTCAGCGGTGCCGTGATAACAGGTGGTAGCGCAGCGGGAACTGTAGGTGGAGCCGCTATTGGTGGCCTCATTGGACACGAAGTGGATTACTGATAATAAACTGGCGTCAATCAGCCCAGAGTGTATTCCCGGCGTGGAGTCATCGCGGGCTTTTGGCTTGAGCCCGGTCTGGTTTTCATTCCGGCCATCTTAGAGGAGAGAGCAATCATGAAGGCAGTACATCTTATAGCTTCCAGCATCCTGCTTGCGGCATTTTTTGCGGTAATCACGGGTTGTAGCGAACCAGGTCCGGCAGAAAAGGCCGGTGAGCGTATCGATAATGCCGTGGAGAAGGCGGGTATTCAGATCGAGCAGGCGGGTGATAATCTCAGGGATGGGATACAGCAAGAAAGGTAATAAAACAGGAGCCGCTAAAGGATTTAGCGGCTCCTGTGGTCTTGCAGGCGTCTTAGCCTGATTCAGGTTTGATGATCAACGCTTGATATGGGATATCTTGGTCCCTTCGAGGCTGACCCCAGCCATTAACCCCTGTTGGCTGAATGTAAAGGCATAGGCGTCGTCTTTGAGTGTGGAGGTTGAGAGATTCTTGGCCACTCCCTCATCCACAACTACTAGGGTCGGGCCAACGCCCAGTTCCCAGCCCTTGGTATCTTCAATATAGCGGACGGCCTTGTCTGTCATGAGGAATACCGCATAGCCATAGGATTGGGCGCCTACCTGCAGCCCCCAGGAGCCAGTCACCGAATTATAGTAATCGACGACCTTGGCGCCCTTGATCAAAACACCTTCGCCATAACTGCCGCCAAATACCAGGCCGGCCTTGACAATGTTAGGGAAGACCAGCATGGCCTTGGCATTGCGTGACATTTCTTTAGACACAGGCTCTGCTTGATAAAGGGTTTGCAGGGCTTGATCAGAATCCTTGTCCAATTCTTCAGCGGTTGCTCCAATGGCATTACTCATCAGGCCAAGTGAAGCGACGGCCACTGTTGTCAGGGCGATGGAGCGGATCGGGTTTTTTAACTTATACATGGATAAATTCCTTGCGGGTTGCTGATGGTTATTATGTGCCCTGATGAACCAATGGCCTTCAGAGCGCTCTATTGTTAGTTCCGTTCTATCGCTACAGATAGGTTGAATGCGGCGATGGTCGGTAGAAGGATCGGCAGGCAAGAATAAGATAATTCAGATGCTGCCGATGAGATGAAGATTAAGCCGATCACAAGCGGGAGTCTGTACGATGCCGCACAAAGGGTCAGTTGAATTGCTAGCGTGTTTGTAAGGCGAACAGCTGAATCATTGGCGGTGAATTGCTTTTGTGCGCTATCGAACAGACGGCAGGGGCTGATTGAACTAAGCTTAGGGTTGAGTAATAACACAATTTGAGGAGAAACTAATGACATTAGGTACAATTCTGCTGGTCGTCCTGGTCCTGCTACTGATCGGTGTGATTCCAGCTTGGCCGCATAGCCGTGGATGGGGTTATTCACCCAGCGGCGTGCTTGGGACAGTGGTGGTGATTCTGGTGATTTTGTTGCTGCTGGGCAAGATATAGCGCTTTTTCAGTACCGAGCATTACGCCTGATTTACTAGAACAATATAAGCCGTAGTTTGGAGTAAAACTAAGATGACAAAAGAACGCAAAAGTAACAAGGAAGACAAGAAAAAGGCGACACTGACACCCAAGGAGAAGAAGTCGGCAAAGAAGTCAAAGAAGGAGGCCAAGGGGCTGCTTGGGGCTGAACGCTAAGCTGGGAGCTGTGGTGTATATCGGTAGCTGTTGTTGAGCGAGCCCCCGGATTTTTCGCACTCCATCCGGGCTACAGGCTCTTAGGCGTTGGGTTGGGCAGGCTGCGCTGGGGTTTGAGTTTTCAACTCTGCGCTCTCCGCGCTTCTTTGCATCCCCTGCGTCCTGTTTGAAACAACTACGCCACTTAGAGGAGTTTCTCTATCAACACCTTTGCCTTTTCGCCATCGGCTCGATCTCGCCTGCAGCGGGATGAGGATACCGCCTTGTTGCGGGCGGAGCTGTTCAGTATCGAGCAGCTCAAGCGCCATGCGGTCAGTTTGGCCGGTCAGCATGAGATAGACCCGCGTCCAGGAGCGGATCGCCTGCTGGCACGGCTGGCGGATAATGGGCGAGTGTTGCTGGCGGCCTACGAGCTGGTAAGTGCTGCGGTCACGGCGGGGCAGGCGATTGCCCCGGCGGAGGCCTGGTTGCTGGATAACTTCTATCTCATCGAACAGCAGATCAGCCGGGCGCGCCAGGACCTGCCGCCGGGCTATAGTCGGCAGTTGCCGCGCTTGATTCATGGCCCCTCAGCGGGCTCTCCGCGGATCTACGACCTGGCCCTGGAGTTGATCTCCCACATGGATGGCCGGGTGGATAGCGAAAATACTCATCAGTTCATCGCCGCCTATCAGAGCATCGAACCCTTGCAGCTGGGTGAGCTCTGGGCCTTTCCGATCATGCTGCGCCTGGCGCTGCTGGAGAACCTGCGCCGGGTGGGACGCCGCATCGCCAAGCGGCGCGAGGAGCGTGATGAGGCCCTGATCTGGGCCGAGCGATTGCTGGACATGGCGGAAAAGGAACCGAAACAGCTGATCCACCTGCTGGCCGCGTTTGCCGATGCCGACCTGCCCCTGAGTGCTGCCTTTGTTGAGGAGTTCTCCGCCAGGCTCCAGACCCAGGGACAGGCTCTGGCCTTCGTGCAGACCTGGGTGGAGCAGAAGCTGGCAGAGCAGGGGGTGAGTGCGACCCAGCTGCTGGAGGCGGCGGGACGGTCCGCTGCCACCAATCAGATATCCATTGCCAACAGCATCGGCAGTCTGCGGTTCATCGGCGCCATGGACTGGAAAGACTACGTCGAATCCCTCAGCCTGGTCGAACAGACCCTGCGCGAGGACCCGGCCGGGATGCACGCCGGGCAGGATTTTGCCAGCCGTGACCGCTATCGCCATGTCATCGAGGAGCTGGCGCAGGGTTGTCGGCACAAGGCCTGTAGCGAACCGGCGGTGGCCCGAGTGGCGATCCAACTGGCGCAAGCGGCGGCCATGGCCCAGGGTGCTGGAGATAGACGCGCCCATGTGGGCTACTACCTGATCGACGCCGGTCGGGCACAGCTGGAGCAACAGCTGGGCTGTAGAGTGTCGCTGCCAGTGCGGCTGCGGCGGCTGGGTCGGGCCTTTGCCTTGCCCCTGTATCTGGGCGCTATCCTGCTGCTCAGCGGATTGGTCAGCTGGGCCGCGCTGCAGTCGGCCTTTGGCGGCTTCAGCCCGACGGACTGGCGCTACGGCCTGGTGGCCGTCACCAGCCTCATTGGCGGTTCGGCTCTGGCGGTGGCGCTGGTGAATCTGCTGCTCAGCCTGCTGCTGCCACCTCACGCTTTGCCGCGCCTGGATTTTTCCCAGGGCATTCCTGACGAGCAGCGCAGCCTGGTGGTGGTGCCGACCCTGCTGGCCTGTGCCGAGGATGTGGACGCGCTGATCGAGGCCCTGGAGATTCGCTATCTGGGCAATCGTGACCCCAATCTGTTCTTTGCCTTGATGACGGATTTCCATGACGCGGCGGAGCAGTGTCTGCCCGGTGAGGATGCCTTGCTCGCCTATGCCCAGGCCGCGGTGCAGGCGCTCAACCAGCGCTATCAGGATGATCGCCCGGAGATCTTCCTGCTGCTGCACCGTGCGCGCAGCTGGAACCCGGTCGAGGGGGTGTGGATGGGTCATGAGCGCAAGCGCGGCAAGCTGGAGCAGCTCAATGCCCTGCTGCGCGGCGAGGGGCAGGGGGCCTTTGTCGGCCCGGTTGCCGATCCCGCCTGGTTGGGCTCGATCCGCTATGTGATTACCCTGGATACCGACACCCAGCTACCCCGCGATAGCGCCTGCAAGCTCATCGGCAACCTGGCCCATCCGCTCAATCGGCCGGTGTTTTCCGCCGCCCTGGGGCGCATAGTGCAGGGCTATGGCATCCTCCAGCCGCGTGCTTCCATCAGCCTGGCCAGTGCCGGCCAGTCGCGCTTCAGCCGCTTGTTCGCCGGTGATGCCGGGCTGGACCCCTATACCCGCGAGGTGTCTGATCTGTATCAGGATGTCTTTGCCGAGGGCTCCTTCATCGGCAAGGGTATCTATGATGTGGATGCCTTTCGCCAAGTGCTGGCCGGACGCTTTCCCGACAATCTGATCCTCAGCCACGATCTGCTGGAAGGCGGCTATGCACGTTCGGCGCTGGTGAGCGATGTGGATCTGATCGAGGAACATCCGGCCAGTTACACCAGCGAGGCCAGCCGCCGCCACCGCTGGATTCGCGGCGACTGGCAGCTGGCCGGCTGGCTGCTGCCCTGGGTGCCGGGCAGGGCGGAGGCAGGCCGTCAGCGCAACCCGCTGTCGGCCCTGTCGCGCTGGAAGCTGCTGGATAACCTGCGCCGCAGCCTGCTGGCGCCGGCCTTGCTGGTTCTGCTGGTCGGTGGCTGGCTGTGGGGGCCGGGGCCTGCCGGGTTGTGGCTGGGGCTGGTTGTGGCGGTGCTGTTTCTGCCCAGCCTGGTGACGGGGTTGATTGGCCTGCTGCGCAAACCCCTGGAGCGCGACTGGCTGGTGCATCTGAACATGACCGCCAGGGCCGCCGCTCGCCCCCTGATGTTGGCCCTGCTGGGTCTGATCCTGTTGCCCTATGACGCCCTGATCTGCCTGGATGCCATCCGCCAATCGGGCCTGCGCATGCTGATGGGTCGCCGCGGCCTGCTGCTCTGGCATTCAAAGGTCTATGCCCGGCGCAACGGCAGTCGCAGCCTGAGTTCATTTTGGCGCGAGATCTGGATCGGGCCGCTGTTGGCCTCCGCCTTGCTTTTGTGGCTCTGGCAAAACGGCGCAGAGGGGTTCCGGTCGGAGTTCTGGCCGGAGTTTTGGCAGCTGCCGGTGTTGCTGCTCTGGCTGGCCTCGCCCCTGGTGGCCTGGTGGATCAGCAAACCCTTGCTCTCGCCCACAGCGGATTTGAGCACCGAGCAGCGGGCCTTTCTGCGCAGCTGTGCCCGGCGCACCTGGCGCTATTTCGCTGACTTTGTCACGGCGGAGGACAACTGGCTGCCGCCGGACAATGTCCAGGATTCCAGGGATCAAAAGCATCCGGCCTCGGCCATCGCGTCGCGCACCTCGCCCACCAACATCGGCATGTCCCTGCTGGCCGATCTGGCGGCGCAGGATTTTGGCTATATCAGCAGCACAGAACTGCTCCAGCGCCTGGGCCGCAGCCTGGGCTCGATGGAGAAACTGCAGCGCTATCGCGGTCATTTCTTCAACTGGTACGACACCCGCAGCCTGCAACCCCTGCATCCGCAGTATGTTTCCTCGGTGGATAGCGGCAACCTGCTCGGTTGCCTGCTCACCCTGCAGGCAGGGCTGGCCGAGCTGAAACAGCAGCCGCTACTGAGTAGCGCAGCCTTTGCCGGCCTGCGCGACACCCTGCAGGTATGGCTCGAACAGCCGCCTGCGACGCCCCCGGCTGGGCTTGGCCAGGGGCTTGATCAGGGGCTTGACCTGTTGCGCACCAGCCTGGATGTGCTCTTGGCCGAGGAGCAACCCCTGACCCTGGCCAAGGCCCATGCCGAGCTGGTAAAGCTGCAGCGGGTCAGCGCGGAGTTGATCCTGACATTGACGGCCCTGGCGGCCCTGGCGGCGGATAAGCCAGGCGGTGGCGAAGCCCTCTATTGGGCCAGGGCGTTCGAGCATCAGGCCCGTGTCCTGCGGGATGAACTGCAATCCCTGCTGCCGCAGGCCGATGACCTCAGTCCTATCCCCAGCCCTATCCCCAGCCTGGCCGAGCTGGCGCAGCGGGAAGCACCGGGCGCAAAGGGCGGAGACCGGGCCAGGGCGCAGTTGGCCTGCATCGACACGCTGATCCAGCGCTGCCAAAGGCTGGCAGAGATGGATTTCGAGTTTCTCTACGACAGCGGCCGGGGCCTGCTGAGCATTGGCTATGACCTGGATCAGCGCCACCGCGACCCCGCCTGTTACGACCTGCTGGCCTCGGAGGCGCGGCTGGCCAGTTTTCTGCTTATCGCTCAGGGGCAGGTGCCGCAGAAGCACTGGTTCAATCTCGGCCGCCTGCTTACCCGTCATGGCGGCACCCTGAGTCTGATCTCCTGGAGCGGCTCGATGTTCGAGTATCTGATGCCGCAACTGATCATGCCCAGCTACCCCAACACCCTGCTGGAGCAAACCTGCAAGGCGGCGGTGGCGCGGCAGATCGAATACGGTCGCCAGCGCGGCGTGCCCTGGGGCATTTCCGAGTCCTGCTATAACGCCACCGACATGCATCAGGTCTATCAATACCGCGCCTTTGGCGTGCCGGGGCTGGGCTTCAAGCGCGGCCTGGGGGATGACCTGGTGATTGCCCCCTACGCCAGCGCACTGGCGCTGATGGTGCTGCCGGAACAGGCCTGCGCCAACCTGCAGCGCCTGGCGCAGCAGGGCGTTCTCGGCGCCTATGGCTTTTTTGAGGCGATTGATTACACCCCCTCAAGGTTGCCTCGGGGCACGTCTCGGGCCCTGGTGCGCAGTTTCATGTCCCATCACCAGGGCATGAGCCTGCTGGCCTTTGCCCAGCTGTTGCTGCAGCGGCCGATGCAGCGGCGTTTTCTCGCCGATGCCCAGGTGCGGGCGACCGAGCTGCTGCTGCAGGAGCGCGTGCCCAAGCAGGGCGCCACCCTGCATCCGCACGCGGCCGAGGTGCAGGCCACCGCCCGTCCGCCGCTGGCCGATGCCGGTTCCATCATGCGCCTGTTCGGCGAGCCGAACACCGCCATCCCCGAGGTGCATCTGCTGTCCAACGGCCGCTATCACCTCATGGCCACCCAGGCCGGTGGTGGTTACAGCCGCTGGCGCGATCTGGCCATCACCCGCTGGCGTGAGGATGCCACCTGCGACAACTGGGGCACCTTTATCTACCTGCGCGATCGGGACTCGGGCCGTTACTGGTCCAGCGCCCATCAGCCGACCGGGCGCAAGGCCGATCACTACGAGGCAATCTTTGTCCAGGGGCGGGCCGAATACCGCCGCCGCGACCAGGCGATCGAGGCGCACACCGAGATCAGCGTCTCCCCCGAGGACGATGTCGAAATCCGCCGGATCAAGCTCACCAACCAATCCTCTCGTGCCCGGCATATCGAGGTGACCAGCTACGCCGAGGTGGTGCTGGCGCCGCTGAACAGCGACCTGGCCCACCGCGCCTTCAGCAATCTGTTCGTGCAGACCGAGATCCTTGCCGAACGTCAGGCGATTCTCTGCACCCGCCGGCAGCGCACGCCGGAGGAGTCGGTGCCCTGGATGTTTCACCTGCTCGCCGCCCCCGGTGCCGGCGATGGCGAGACCTCGTTTGAGACCGATCGCGCCCGTTTCATCGGCCGCAACCGCAGCCCGGCCAATCCCCTGGCGCTGGAAGGGGGCGAGGCCAGTGCGCTGCTGTCCAACACTCAGGGGCCGGTGCTCGACCCCATAGTCGCGATTCGCCGCAGCCTCAGGTTGCAGCCGGATGAAAGCGCCTGCCTGCAGATCATCTCCGGCGTTGCCGACACCCGTGCCGCGGCGCTGGCCCTGCTGGACAAGTATTGCGACCGCCATTTTGTCGAGCGCGCCTTTGAAATGGCCTGGTTCCAGAGCCAGGAGGTGCTGCGCCATCTCGGTGCCAGCGAGGCCGATGCCCAGGTCTATGGCCGTCTGGCCGGTTCGGTCATCTACGCCAACGCCCTGCACCGCGCCGCGCCGGGGGTCATAGGGCGCAATCGGCTGGGGCAGGCCGGGCTGTGGAAATTCGCTATCTCCGGCGATCTGCCAATTGTTCTGCTGCGCATCGGCGATCTCAACCGCATCGATCTGGTCAAGCAGACGCTGCAGGCCCATGCCTATTGGCGCATCAAGGGCCTGGCGGTGGACCTGGTGATTCTGAATGAGGACTTTTCCGGCTACCGCGCGGTGCTGCACGACCTGATCACCGGGCTGATCAATACCGGTGGCGAGGCGCAGTTGAGCGACAGGCCCGGCGGCGTCTTTCTGCGCCGCGCGGAGGAGCTGTCGGAAGAGGATCGGGTGCTGTTGCAGACGGTCGCCTCGGTGCAGATCGGCGATGGCGTCACCAACCTGCTGGAGCAGGTCGAGCGCCGCCTGCCGATCACCCGGCTGCCGCGGCCTCTGCAAGCCAAGCCTCCGGCGGTCACTGATCCAATCTATCCCCCGGTCTATCCCCTGGCCCCGCGTGAGCGGGTGTTCTGCAACGGTCTGGGTGGCTTCACCCCCGATGGGCATGAATACCTCATTACCTTGGAGCCAGGTCAGCACACGCCCGCGCCCTGGGTCAACGTGATTGCCAGTCCGCACATAGGTACGGTGGTCAGTGAAAGCGGCAGCGCCTACACCTGGGTGGAGAATGCCCACGAGTTCCGTCTGACCCATTGGCACAACGATCCCATCAGCGACAGCAGCGGTGAGGCCATCTATCTGCGTGATGAAGACAGCGCCGCCTTCTGGTCGCTGACCCCTCAGCCAGCACCGGGTCGATCCGGTTACCTCTGCCGCCATGGCTTCGGCTACAGCGTGTTCGAGCATTACGAGGCCGGCATCGCCTCGGAACTCTTCACCTATGTCGCCATGGACGCGCCGGTGAAGTTTCTCGTGGTCAAGCTGCGCAACCGCTCCCAGCGTGCCCGTAGCCTGTCGCTCACCGGCTACTGGGAGCTGGTGCTGGGCGAGTGGCGCCATGCCAATCTGATGCACATAGTCACCAGCGTCGATCCCCACAACGGCGCCCTGCTGGCCCACAACGCCTATGGCCGGGAGTGTGCCAATCGGGTGGTGTTTGCCCAAGTCAGCACAACGCAGCGCAGCCTGACCGGCAACCGCACCGAGTTCATCGGCCGCAACGGCTCCCTGGCCAGCCCGGCGGCGCTGCGCCGGGAACAGCTGTCGGGCCGCACCGGTGCCGGGCTGGACCCCTGTGCCGCGATCCAGGCGCGGGTCGAGCTGGGCGCAGGCCAGGAGCAGGAGATCGTGTTCGTCTTCGGTGCCGCCGCCCACACCGATCAGGCCCGCCAGTTCATCGACCAGTACAGCGGACCGGCAGGGGCACGCCTGGCCCTGGAGGCGGTGTGGGCGCACTGGAATCGAACTCTGGGGGCGGTGAATCTGGATACGCCGGATCAGGCCCTGAACCTGCTGGCCAACGGCTGGCTGGTCTATCAAACCCTGTCCTGCCGACTCTGGGGGCGCAGCGGCCATTACCAGTCCGGCGGCGCCTATGGCTTTCGCGATCAGTTGCAGGACAGCATGGCCCTGGTCCACGCCACCCCCTGGCTGGCCCGCGAGCAGTTGCTGCGTTGCGCCGGGCGTCAATTCCTCCAGGGCGACGTGCAGCACTGGTGGCATCCGCCCAAGGGGCAGGGCGTGCGCACCCATTTCTCCGACGATTACCTCTGGCTGGCCTACGCCACCTGCCGCTATGTGCAGACGACCGGCGATACCGGCGTGCTGGATGAGCCCGTTGCCTTTCTGGAGGGCCGCGCGCTCTATCCGCAAGAGGAGGCCTATTACGACCAGCCGCAAGTCTCGGCCGAGGTGGCCAGCCTTTATGAGCATTGCGTGCGCGCCATCAAGCACGGCCTGCGCTTTGGTGTCCATGGCCTGCCGCTGATGGGCTGCGGCGACTGGAACGATGGCATGAACCGGGTCGGGCCCAAGGGGCAGGGCGAGAGTGTCTGGCTGGCCTGGTTCCTCTACGAGAACCTGCAGCTGTTCGCCGCGCTGGCGGCCACGCGAGGTGATGCGGCCTTTGCCGAGCTGTGCCGGGAGCAGGCCGCCGAGCTGCGCGGCAAGATCGAGGAGCAGGCCTGGGACGGCGGCTGGTACAAGCGCGCCTGGTTTGACGATGGCACCCCGCTGGGCTCGGCCAGCAACGCCGAATGCCAGATCGACTCCATCAGCCAGAGCTGGGCGGTCATCTCCGGCGGTGGCGACCGGCTGCGTGCCCGCCAGGCGATGGCGGCGGTGGATCAGCGCCTGGTGCGCCGCGAGCAGCAGATCATCCAGCTGCTCGATCCGCCGTTCGATCACTCCGAGCTGGAGCCCGGCTACATCAAGGGCTACATCCCCGGCGTGCGCGAGAACGGCGGTCAATACAGCCACGCGGCGATCTGGGCCAGCATGGCCTTTGCCCTGCTCGGTGACAAGGAGCGCGCCTGGGAGCTGTTCGCCCTGCTCAACCCGATTCATCACGCCAGCACGGCCGAGGCCATGCAGCGCTACAGGGTCGAGCCCTATGTCATGTGCGCGGACATCTATGCGGCAGAGCCCCATGTCGGTCGCGGCGGCTGGACCTGGTACACGGGTGCGGCAGGCTGGATGTATCGGCTGACCCTGGAGACCCTGCTCGGCCTGCATCTGGAGGTGGATCATCTGCGCATCGCGCCCTGCATCCCGGCCCATTGGCCGGCCTACAAGATCCACTACCGTTATCGGGATACGCTCTACCACATCAGTATCAAAAACGCGCCCGGTGGCAGCAGCCAGGTCAGCCGCCTGAGCCTGGACGGCAGCGAATCTGCCGACAATCGCATCGCCCTGGTGGATGACCGCCAAGAGCATTTTGTCGAGCTGGAGCTGGGCTGAGGTGTTGCAGAGGACGCGGTGGATGATGGGGACGCAGTACATAGGGCGGGCCGCGCCTGCCGCCAGCGCCATCCTCGGATTCCGCCTTCGACAGGCCCTTCGGCAGGCTAAGGACACCGCTCAGGACAGCGCTGCGCTCCGGGCAACATCCTGCAACGGGCGCCCTCTGCGTCCAGCAAGCGTCCCTTGACCGCCTGTTGCGGTGCAGCAAGCATGGACAAAGGGGCCTTCAGGGCCTAGAATCGCGCCTCAAATCCCCATTTTGTCTTAAGACGGGATGAGCCTCTGGTTCCTCCCGTTTTCTGTTCCTGCGCTTTTGGTCCTTGAGGACGGTTCGGTTTTCCAAGGTGAATCCATTGGTTGCGAGGGCCATGCCCTGGGCGAGGTGGTGTTCAATACCGCCCTGACCGGCTATCAGGAAATCCTTACCGACCCCTCCTACAGCCGCCAGATCGTTACTCTGACCTACCCGCACATCGGCAACACCGGTTGCACTGAGGAAGACGAGGAGGCCCCCGGCATCCAGGCCGCCGGTCTGGTGATCCGCGATCTGCCCCTGCTGCACAGTAACTGGCGCAGTCAGAAGTCCCTGCCTGAGTATCTGCTTGAACAGGGCATAGTCGCCATCGCCGACATAGACACCCGCCGCCTGACCCGCATCCTGCGCGAGAAAGGCGCGCAGAACGGCTGCATCATGGCTGGCAGTATCGATCAGGCCCGGGCCCTGGAGCTGGCACAGGGCTTTCCCGGCCTCAAGGGCATGGATTTGGCCAAAGAGGTCACCACCGCCGCGCCCTACGAGTGGCGCAGCGGCAGCTGGAGCCTGGAGGGCGGCCATCCGCCGCAGGCAGAAGACCTGCCGCTGCACGTGGTGGCCTACGATTACGGCGTCAAGCGCAACATCCTGCGTATGCTGGTGGATCGCGGCTGCCGCCTCACCGTGGTGCCAGCCCAGACCCCCGCCGCCGAGGTGCTGGCACTCAAGCCCGATGGCGTATTCCTCTCCAACGGCCCCGGTGACCCGGCACCCTGCGACTATGCTATCCAGGCCATCCGCGAGATTGTCGATCAGGCAGTGCCCACCTTCGGCATCTGCCTGGGCCATCAGCTGCTGGCCCTGGCCAGCGGTGCCCAGACGTTGAAGATGAAATTCGGCCACCACGGCGCCAACCACCCGGTGCAGGACCTGGCCACCGGCCAAGTGATGATCAGCAGCCAGAATCACGGCTTCGCCGTCGATGAGGCCAGCCTGCCGACCAACCTCAAGGCCACCCACAAGTCACTGTTCGACGGCAGCCTGCAGGGCATCCAGCGCACCGACAAACCGGCCTTCAGCTTCCAGGGCCACCCCGAGGCCAGCCCAGGCCCCCACGACGTAGCGCCGGTGTTTGATCGGTTTATTGAACTCATGCGGGACTCGGGACTCGGGACAAAATAAAGCCTACAGCGGCAGTTCAAAGCCTTTTAAGGACGCAGAGGACGCGAAGAAGCGCAGAGGCCGCAGAGGAAAAGTAAGTGGATGCTGAATTGATAACATGACTGAAAAAATTAACTTTGCGTGCTCTGCGCTACTCAGCGTTCTCTGCGTCCTGAGATTTGCCTTTCGTTTGCGGACTTAGACTTAAACCAACATGCCTAAACGTACAGACTTACACAGCATCCTCATCATTGGCGCCGGGCCTATTGTCATTGGCCAGGCCTGTGAGTTCGACTATTCCGGCGCTCAGGCCTGCAAGGCGCTGAAGGAGGAGGGCTTTCGGGTTATCCTGGTGAACTCCAATCCGGCCACCATCATGACCGACCCGGAGATGGCCGATGCCATCTACATCGAGCCGATCAACTGGCGCACGGTGGCGGAGATCATCGCCAGGGAGAAGCCCGATGCCCTGCTGCCCACCATGGGCGGGCAGACGGCGCTCAACTGCGCCCTTGACCTTGCCCGCGAGGGTGTTCTCGCCAAGTTCAATGTTGAGCTCATTGGTGCCCGCGAGGCTGCCATTGAAAAGGCCGAAGATCGACAGAAGTTTAAGCAGGCCATGACCTCCATTGGCCTT
>JADGBD010000225.1 GCA_015231665.1 Gammaproteobacteria bacterium | reverse complement strand
AAGCTCTACCACGATATCGTAAAAGCTAGACAAGGAGCAAAGCCGGACTTGATGTTAGATCATACCGGAGGCACTGAACGTATCACTCGACAGAGCTTCGAGGAGTGGAGCAGGGCGAATAAATTAGTACCAAATACATTGCAACTGATGAAGCCAACCAGTAATGCCGCTGGAACTGAAGGGAAAAATCAACTTGTCATGCTGTATATGCTGGCTATGGCTCTGGCTGACGTACTGGATCGCACTAAATTGCCTGCAAGGCTCGCTATGGACGAGGATTTGAAGAAGAATCCCTTTTATGAGAATGAAAATGAGCATGTGGTTGCCGCTCGCTTGGTCAGGTATCTGCTGGCTGGGGACTTCCTGCCGGATGGCGCTGACCTGCCAAAAACGCCAGGGGATTCCACGATGGTGCGGCTGATAGCAGAGGCGAGAAGGAGATACTTTGAGCAAAGAGATAAGGAGCGGGAAAAGAGAAACGAAGCTTTTTGAAGGTTAGAGCATAGAAAACTCTACCATAAGACTGCGTCTAACCGCCTTAGTCGATGCAAATTAGGACGCTGCAGTGCAAATTAGGCATGTGTTGAAAATTGCGTGGGATAGTTTGCCCGCAGGCCCAGCTTGTGGGTCGTTTAATGAGCTAAAAAAATGGGTGCTGATTTTTACCAAGAGATCTTTCCGCATTACAAACCGGCATTTGTTGAAAAATGCTACAACATCCTAAAGGAGTTATCAGAGAACAGTGAAGCTGACCAAGGCTTTATAGTTGACAGCCTTCTTGAGTCGCACTTCGAGGACGGACCAGGGAGCCTGCATGAGGCTGCCGTTACTATCATGAATGCCGTTATCGATTGGGCCGATGTCCCCATGGCACATGCGTACATTGGACCGGAGAAAATGCACTGCTATGTTGTATACTATGTGGAGGTTGAAGACAGCTAAAAAAATCGAGGCCGGCGCCTTGTGCGTCGGCCTTTTTCGAGTGCAAATTAGACCCCGTCGGTGCAAATTAGGCGTATATACAAAATCCTCTGGCAAGCTGCCTCGCATGGCCCAGTTTCGGGTCGATGTAACTAGCGAGGTCCATGATAATGATTCCATTCAAGCCCAAGGACGACTCTCCGGCAGCAGAGAATCCCAAGCAGTCCATCCTTTACGAAACCCTATGGCGAAAAGATGAACCGCTCAATGGGCATTCCGCCTATTTTTTCGCCACCAACGACCGCGCCAATCCCGGCAGTTTTCGCAATGTTTCGGTAGGCCCTGATCCAAAGGCGCAGTTGGCCAGCCTGCAACAGCCCGGCGTCGATCTGTACTTTGCCTGCGCCGTCTATGCTGATGCCAATAGCCGCACAGCCAGAAATGCTTTGGGAGCCTATGGATTCTGGATGGATATTGATTGCGGCCAGGCCAAAGCCGATGCCGGGCAGGGCTACGCCACCGTTGCCGAGGGGCGTAAGGCCCTGTCGCGCTTCTGTGAGAAAGCCGGCATCCCCTATCCCAACGCCATTGTCAATAGTGGTTCTGGCATCCACGCGCACTGGATTCTAGATCGCTTCCTCCCCAAGGATGAATGGCAGGCAGCAACACGGCAACTCAAGGACCTGTGCAAAGCGCTAGGGTTCCTCGCCGATCCCTCGCGCACAGCTGACATTGCATCAGTCCTGCGCATTCCTGGCACTCTGAACTACAAAACCGACCCTGCAAAGCCGGTGACTTTGATCCACTGGGACCCGAAGCTGATCGAGGTGCGCCATGCTGGATAGTATTGCCAACGCACATCAGCAGCATTGCCAACCGAAGCTAAAGGCCAAGCCCATTGCGGCAGCGGTTTCGCGAACCGTGGCGCCGACCCTGCCGGCCGGGTCTTACCCATTCGACATCGACCGCATTCGTTCGGCGGCACCTTATATTAATCCGGACTGCGACGATGACACCTGGAAGTTCACGGTGATGGCCGTCTTGGCTAGGAAGGCCCTAGAGCAGCCAGATCATGCCGAAGCGCTGAAGCAGGTAGCTCATGACATCAGCAGTGGCGCCTTGCGCGAGACGCCTGCCGTTAAATGGACCAAGCTCAGCCCATCGAATGGCCTGACGGGTGAGGATAGTTTCGAGGCCACCTGGCAACGATTCCTAAGGGAGGAGTCGCCGGAGATCGTCCGTACTCTGGGCTCCTTTATTCAGCTGGCGCGTGAAGGCGGCTGGTCAGACCCTGGTCGATTCCAGGCGGTTGAGGGTAGCACCGAGAAATTGCCCTTGGCCGAAGCTGCGCTGTTTTTTCTGCAGGGGCAGTTTGCCCTGATCGTCCTCGATGGCCGCCTGTGGCTATTGGACCTGCGGAGCCTGAACCAGGTCACCCAGCAGGGGGTGGCCAAACCCTTATCCCTGTCCAATCGTAAGGACGGCACCCTGCTGATGCTGCGGGCGTTGCATCGACACCTCGGCGCGGACGTACCTAATAGCGTTCTGGGGGCGTTCTTCACGAGCCCGGATTCCATTTGCTTCGAGGGCGTGGAGTACAACCCCAAGGAGACCAGCCCGGGCTACCTGAATCTCTGGCAGGGACCGGCATTAGAGCCGCGAAAGGGGAACTGGGCGCTTATCGACGAACTGCTGTTCGAGGTGATCTGCAGCCGGGATATCCCCGCCTACCGATACCTAATCATGTTCTTGGCGCATACCCTACAGAGGCCCTGGGACAAGCCCGGGGTGATGATCATCCTGATCGGTGGCCAAGGGGTGGGCAAGGGCACCCTGGCCCGCTTGCTCCACCGTATCTGGGGGCCGGCATTTCTGCAGGTCCACGATATCCACGCGGTAACCGGCAACTTCAATGCTGCATTGGAGCGCTCCTTGATCGTGTTCATGGACGAGGCGCTGTTTGTCGGCGATCGCCGTTCCTCGGATGCCCTAAAGTCGCTGGTGACCGAGCCGCTGGTGTACATCAACCAGAAGCACCAACCGGCGAGGCAGATGCAGAGTTGCCACCGTTTCTTTGCTGCCACCAACGCCGAACATTTTAAGCATACAGAGCGTGATGATCGCCGGGATTTCGTCCTCAAGGTGTCGGAGCATCGTAAGGGCGATCATGCATTCTGGAAGGCGGTGCATGGCGAGATCGAGAGCGATGGCGCTAAGGCCTTCATGCAGCATCTGCTGGACCTGGACCTGAGCGCGTTCAATGTCCGGGACAAACCGCAGACCCAGGCTCTGATGCAGCAAAAGCTGATGAGCCTAGACCCGATAGCCTTGTGGTGGTACGAACAGCTGATGGAGCTCGGCGATATGGGCTGGGGGCGTTTTATCCCAACGCAGCATATGCTGAATAAAATCAACGAGGCCATGTTCGATCGCCTGTACCGCAAGGCCCGCGCCAATGACTTGATGGCGGCTGTCGCCAAAATGTGCCCGAGCGCTAAAAAACATCAGCAGACGGAGCACCATTCCCGCATACGTGGCCTGTTGGTGCCCGAGGTCGAGATCGCCCGTGCGGAGTTTGAGGCATGGATCGGCGGCGAGATCAGCTGGCAGGAGGATGCCGAGTAGGCGAGGTCCTGGAGCGCACAGCAGGCACAGCATCACGCACAGCTCGCTGTTCGCATCCAGCCCTTGCTCCTGCTGGGCCGAGCACATCATGCACAGCCAACTCACCTGTTTCGAAACGGTTGCATCCGCCAGCGGCGCACGGCTGCGCGTTCACCAGCGGCCCATGTCCCGCATGGCATCTGCACGGCTGCGCACAGCGGCGCACGGCTGCGCACAGCGGTGCCGTTCACCTGCAGCCCATGTCCTGCATGGGTTTCGGGGATGCTGCACGGCTGACTCATCATTTTCAAAAAATAATGCGATCAGCCTCCATGCCCACTCCCTCCCCTGGGGCACTGCGAGGTGGGGATGGCGCCGCACGCAAAAAAATTTCAAAACTGCCGTGCCAGCCGTGCGCCGGGCTGCAGCCCATGTCCCGCATAGCCTGGCGGCGAACAGCACCGCCGTGCGGGTGCCGTGCGTGCCGTGCGCGCCGTGCGCCGATCGCGGCATCAGTGCCCAGCCAGCTGCGGCCTGCACCCCAGCACGCTGCACCAGCCCCGACCTGCACCCCCAGCGGCCACCAGACACCCACAGCGGCCACCTATGCC
>JADGBD010000224.1 GCA_015231665.1 Gammaproteobacteria bacterium | reverse complement strand
GAAGCCATGCCTATCCGCAAAGGGTTGAGATTCTCTTTTGCGCGAATACTTTTACAACTCCACGCTCTCCGCCTTTCTTTGCGACACCTGCGTCCTCAACTTTCTGACTTTTGCTCAAGATTTGACTGGCAGGCAAATAAAAACCGCCCGAAGGCGGTCTTTATTTGTCGCTCAAATCAGAGCCAATCAGCCAGCGCGGTAAACGCCATGGCCGACGGAAGTTACCTCACCTCGCTTCTTCAGATAGGCCATGCTCTGGGACAGATTCTTGGCCTTGATGCCAGCGTCCTTGAGCTTTTGGTTGATGTCGCGGGTGCTGATTTCACCCTCGGCCTTGATGATCTCAACGATCTTGGCGGAGATGCCGGGGGTGCGGCCGGCGCCCTTGCTGGCAGTGCTTTTGCCAGTGAGTTCGCTGATCTCGCTTTCCAGGGCCGCGCGGTCTTTCTTATATTGGCTATCCAGCTGCCTGATCTTGGCGCGCAAATCAGCCACCTGCTGCTTGGTGGCCTCCTGGCGCTGGGCCTGTTCTTCAATCCGGCGCTGCTCGGCCATGCGGAAAAGTTCTTCGGAACTAAGATCGTTAATCGAGTTACTCATAATGTTTGTTCACCTGTATGTTAATGCCAACGGGCCATAGGATAGCACGGGCTTTGTCATATACAAGTACCGAGTTTGGATTTTTCTGCTTGCTCACTGCAATGTTCAGGCTATGAGTTGCGAATTCTGCAGTTGACGTATTTCATCACGGATCCGCGCCGCTTCTTCAAACTCCAGATTGCGCGACTTCTCATACATTTGCTGCTCCAACTCAGCCAGCCGCTTGCGCATTTGCTCTGGGCTGAGGGACTGATATTTACTGACCTTTTCTGCCACCTTGGCATAGTTTCCGGGGCTCAGGGGCGCACCGGGATAGGCCCCTTCCATGATATCCGCCACCTTCTTGAGGATGGTCTTGGGGGTGATGTTGTGGGCCAGGTTATGGGCTATCTGCTTCTCCCGCCGCCGCTCGGTTTCGTCCATCGCCCGCTGCATCGAGCCGGTGATCTTGTCGGCATAGAGAATCGCCTTGCCGCGCACATTGCGCGCTGCTCGGCCTATGGTCTGGATCAGTGAGGATTCCGAGCGCAGAAAGCCCTCCTTGTCCGCATCCAGTATCGCCACCAGGGAGACCTCGGGCATGTCCAGGCCCTCGCGCAGCAGGTTGATGCCCACCAGCACATCGAACTCGCCCAGGCGCAGATCGCGGATGATCTCCACCCGCTCCACCGTATCTATGTCCGAGTGCAGATAGCGCACCTTGACATCATGCTCCATCAGGTAATCCGTCAGATCCTCGGCCATGCGCTTGGTCAGGGTGGTGACGAGCACGCGGTCGCCCTGGGCGGTGCGCTGGTGAATTTCCGAGAGCAGATCATCCACCTGGGTGGTCGCCGGGCGCACCTCGATCTGCGGGTCCACCAGTCCGGTGGGGCGTACCACCTGCTCAACGATGGCGCCGGAGTGCTGGATCTCGTAGTCGCGCGGGGTGGCACTGACATAGATAGTCTGGGGGGCGCGGCGCTCGAATTCCTCGAAGCGCATGGGCCGGTTGTCCAGTGCCGAGGGCAGGCGGAAGCCGTATTCCACCAGGGTCTCCTTGCGCGAGCGATCGCCGCGGAACATGCCGCCGATCTGCGGCACGGTGACGTGGCTTTCGTCGATCACCAGCAGGGCGTTGTCCGGCAGGTAGTCGAACAGGGTCGGCGGCGGCTCGCCGGCGGCGCGGCCGGACAGATAGCGCGAGTAGTTCTCAACCCCGGAGCAGTAACCCAGCTCCAGCATCATTTCGATGTCAAAGCGGGTACGTTGCTCCAGCCGCTGCGCCTCCACCAACTTGTTCAAGTCGCGCAACTGGTCCAGCCGCTGCTTCAGCTCGACCTTGATTTGCTCTATGGCCTCAAGGATGGTCTCGCGCGGGGTGACATAATGACTCTTGGGATAGACGGTGTAGCGCGGCACCTTGCGCAGCACCTCGCCGGTGAGGGGGTCGAACACGCCAATAGCCTCGATCTCGTCATCGAACAGCTCGACGCGAATCGCCTCACCATCGGATTCCGCCGGGTAGATGTCGATGACATCGCCGCGCACCCGGTAGGTGGCGCGGTGCAGCTCCACCTCGTTGCGGGTGTACTGCAGCTCCGCCAGCCGGCGCAGCATGGCGCGTTGATCCATGCGATCGCCCCGCACCAGATGCAGCACCATGCTCAGGTACAGGCGCGGGTCACCCAGGCCGTAGATGCAGGAGACCGTGGCGACGATGATGCTGTCCGGCCGCTCCAGCATGGCCTTGGTGGCGGACAGACGCATCTGCTCGATGTGCTCGTTGATCGAGGAATCCTTCTCGATGAAGGTGTCCGACGCCGGCACATAGGCCTCCGGCTGGTAGTAATCGTAATAGGAGACGAAATACTCCACCGCATTCTGCGGAAAGAAGGCCTTGAACTCGCCGTAAAGCTGCGCCGCCAGGGTCTTGTTGTGCGCCATGATCAGCGCCGGTCGCTGGGTCTGGGCGATGATATTGGCAATGGTGAAGGTCTTGCCCGAGCCGGTCACCCCCAGCAGGGTCATGCCCGCCTCCCCATCCTCCAGCCCCTCCACCAACCGGGCAATGGCTTCGGGCTGATCGCCGGCGGGTTGATAGGTGGTGCTCAATTCGAAGGTTTTTGCCATGAAATCTGTTCTGCATGTTAGGGGCTTTGGGCTATTATGCGCCAACTTCACGCAGCCCTTCTTCATCGGAGAGGGGCATGGACCCACGACCTTTACTTACGGGGCACGCCTGCCCCCGATTGCTAGCGGGATTACTGAATGAGCATCAAGCTTTCGCAACGCGTATCCACCATCAAGCCCTCGCCTACCCTGGCGGTCACCGCCCGCGCCGCCGAGATGCGCGCCGCCGGTCAGGACATCATCGGTCTAGGCGCCGGCGAGCCCGACTTCGATACCCCCGAGCACATCAAGCAGGCCGCCATCCAGGCAATCAACAACGGCTTTACCAAATACACCGACGTCGCCGGCACCCCCCAGCTGAAGCAGGCGGTCGCGGACAAATTCAAGCGCGAGAACGGCTTTGACTACAAGCCCGCTGAGATCCTCGTCTCCTGCGGCGGCAAGCAAAGCTTCTTCAACCTCGCCCAGGCCCTGCTCAACCCCGGCGATGAGGTCATCATCCCCGCGCCCTACTGGGTCTCCTACCCGGACATGTGCCTGCTCGCCGGTGCCGCTCCTGTGTTCATCCACACCGGCCCGGCGCAGCGCTACAAGATCAGCCCGCAACAGCTGCGCGCCGTAATCAGCGAAAACACCCGCCTGTTCGTCATCAACAGCCCCTCGAACCCTTCCGGCATGGCCTACACCCGGGAAGAACTGGTCGCCCTCGGCGAAGTACTGCTCGAACACCCCCGCGTGATCATCGCCACCGATGACATGTACGAACACATCCGCTGGGGCGATGCTCCCTTCGTCAACATCCTCAACGCCTGCCCGGCGCTGAAAGACCGGACCATGGTGCTCAACGGTGTTTCCAAGGCCTACTCCATGACCGGCTGGCGCATTGGCTACGCCGCCGGCCCCCTGGACATCATCAAGGCCATGACCAAAATCCAGTCGCAAAGCACCTCCAATCCTACTTCCATCTCCCAGGTGGCAGCCCAGGTGGCGCTGGAAGGCCCGCAGGACTGCATCGCCGAGATGATGGTCCACTTCAAGCAACGCCATGACTACGTGGTCGAGCGCCTCAATCGAATCCCCGGTTTCAGCTGCCTGCCCTCGGACGGCACCTTCTACTGCTTCCCCAGCGTGCAACAGGCCATCGACAGCATTCCCAGCATCAAGGACGACCTCGCCCTAGCCGAATACCTCATCGAAAAGGCCGGCGTCGCCCTGATCCCGGGCTCCGCCTTTGGCACCCCGGGCCACATCCGCCTGTCCATAGCCACCAGCATGACCAACCTGGAAAAAGCCCTGGACCGCATCGAAAAGGCATTCACAAGGTTGACATAAGACGTTCAGCAACTATAATGCCGCCTTCTTTTCCCCGGTAGCTCAGTCGGTAGAGCGGGTGACTGTTAATCACTAGGTCGGCGGTTCGAGCCCGTCCCGGGGAGCCA
>JADGBD010000223.1 GCA_015231665.1 Gammaproteobacteria bacterium | reverse complement strand
GCCGCCGCCGCTTCGACTGCGCTCAGCGAACGGCCTAAGCCGCCAGCACTAACCCCCGGCCGCCTGACTGACCACCTCCGCCAAGCTCAGGGCGAGGCTGTTGACCTGCTCCTCGTCGCTGCCTTCTACCATCACCCGGATCAGCGGCTCGGTGCCCGAGGGGCGCAGCAGCACCCTGCCCTTGCCATTGAGGCTGGCCTCGGCCTGGGCCAGGGCGCTGATTACCGCCGGGTGATCCAGCACCCCGTCGCGCTTCTGCAGGCGCACATTGACCAGCTTCTGCGGGTACATGTGCAGCGGCTGGAGCAATTGGCGCAGGTCCTGCCCGGTCTGCTGCATCTCCGCCAGCACCTGCAGGGCCGAGACTATGCCATCGCCGGTGGTGGTGCGATCGAGGCAGATGATGTGACCGGAGGACTCGCCGCCGAGGGTCCAGCCGTTCTGCTGCAGCCGCTCCATGATGTAGCGGTCACCCACCTTGACCCGATCGAGCAGGATGCTGCGCTTGGCCAGGGCATGTTCCATCCCCAGGTTGGTCATCTGCGTACCCACCACCACCCCCTGCAGGCTGCCGGCACGCTGGCGGGCACAGGTGATGATGTAGAGCAGTTGGTCGCCATCGATCAACTCGCCGGAGGCATCCACCATCAGCACCCGGTCGGCATCGCCATCAAAGGCGATGCCCAGATCGGCGCCCTGCTCCAGCACCGCCACCCGCAGCTTTTCCGGGTGGGTGGAGCCGACGCCGTCGTTGATGTTCAGGCCGTTGGGCTTGTCGCCGATGCTGACCACCTTGGCGCCCATCTCGCTGAACACATGGGGGGCAATGTGATAGGCCGCGCCATTGGCGCAATCCAGCACCAGCTTGATGCCCTTGAAGCTGGTACCCAGGGGCACGGTGCTCTTGCAAAATTCGATGTAGCGGCCAGCGGCATCGTTGATGCGAAAGGCCTTGCCCAGGCGCTCGGCATCCACCGTCCGCATCGGCTGATCGATCATCGCCTCGATCGCCAGCTCCTGCTCATCGGGCAGCTTGAAGCCCTGGCCGGAGAAAAACTTGATGCCGTTGTCCTGATGAGGGTTGTGCGAGGCGCTGATGACTATGCCCGCCTGAGCGCGCAGGGTGCGGGTGAGATAGGCCACCGCCGGCGTCGGCATCGGCCCGAGCAGATGAATGTTGACCCCGGCGGCTGCCAGGCCCGCCTCCAGGGCGGATTCGAACATATAGCCGGAGATGCGCGTGTCCTTGCCGATGAGGATCTTGCCGCCCTCGCCATTGCCGAGCACCCGCCCGGCGGCCCAGCCGAGCTTGAGAATGAACTCGGCGTTGACCCTGTCATCCCCTACCCGACCGCGAATGCCGTCGGTACCAAAGTATTTTCGTTGCATAGTGGTTTTATGTTTTTGAATTTAAAAGTCCGCAAATTAACGCGAATAAACGCCAAATATCAATAGAGTTCAGCTATTGAACCAATGGCGTCAACTTAAGACATTTATTGGCTGCTTAAGCCGTTCGCTGAGCGGAGTCGAAGCGAGCGGCGGCTGGCTTCGGCTTCGCTCAGCCAGCGCTTTCGCGCTAAGTTGACGCCATTGGCTATTGAACTTGGTCCAGGTGCATGGGCTACCCATGCCCTCTATCGACCCACCTCAGCTCCTTTATCGGCAATCTCATTGGCGTTCATTTGCGCACTGTTCTGGCCGAGGCAGTCACCGCCACCACCACCTTCAGCGCTTCCACCGTGGGGCCGACATCGTGTACGCGTATGATTGACGCGCCGCGCTCGGCCGCCAGCACCGCCGCGGCCAGGCTGCCGTAAAGGCGCTGATCCACCGGCGCATTGTCCAGCAGGGCGCCGATCATGGACTTGCGCGAGATACCCACCAGCAGGGGCAGATCAAAGCGTTGGAACTCGGCCAGATGGGCCAGCAGCTGCAGGTTGTGCTCGAGGGTCTTGCCGAAGCCGAAGCCGGGATCGAGCAACAGCTGCTCGCGGCGGATGCCGGCCTGCACGCAAGCGCCGATGCGCTCATCAAAGAAGGCTGCCACCTCCGCCAGCAGGTCCGTATAACTGGGGTTGTGCTGCATCACCCGGGGTTCGCCCTGCATGTGCATCAGGCAGACCGGCACCCCCAGCTCCGCCGCCGCCTGCAGAGCCCCCTCGCGGCGCAGGGCATAGACGTCATTGATCAGCCCGGCACCGGCGGCCACGGCAGCGCGCATCACCTCGGGTTTGCTGGTGTCGATGGAAATCGGCAGGGGCAGTTCGGCGTGCAGGCGCTCGATCAGGGGAATTACCCGGTCCAGCTCTTCCTCCAGGGCTACCGCCTGGGCACCAGGGCGGGTGGATTCGCCACCGATGTCGAGAATGGCAGCGCCCTCCGCCGCCAGGCGCTCGGCCTGGCGGAGGGCGGCATCGAGCCGGGTGAAACGGCCGCCATCGGAGAAGGAGTCGGGGGTGACATTGAGTATCCCCATCACCTGGGGCCGGCTTGGATCAAGCCCGAGCCCCAGGCGCCGCCGATCTGGCCCCTGGCTCAGTGCTGACCCACCGGACCGCCGATGGAGCCCTGATCACCCTCGTCGGCCGGACTGGCCTGGGGGTCATCGCTCAGGGTCGAGTCGCCATCACTGGGCTCATCATCCCAATCCGCCGGGGGACGCGGATCACGGCCGGCCATGATGTCATCGATCTGGGCGCTGTCGATGGTCTCGAACTTGATCAGCGCCTCAGCCATGGCATGCAGCTTGTCCATCTGATCTTCGAGAATCTGCTGGGAGCGCTGGTAGTTACGATCGATGAACACCCGAATCTCTTCGTCAATGGCGTGCGCCGTGTCGTCGGAGACATTCTTGTGCTTGGTCACCGAATGGCCGAGGAACACCTCGCCCTCGTCTTCGCCATAGGCCAGCGGGCCGAGCCGGTTGGACAGACCCCACTTGGTGACCATGCTGCGGGCGATCTCGGTGGCGCGCTGGATGTCGTTCTGCGCGCCGGTGGTGACCTTTTCCGCGCCAAAGATGATCTCTTCGGCAATGCGGCCACCAAACAGGCTGGAGATCTGGCTTTCCAGACGCTCCTTGGAGTAGCTGTAGCGGTCTTCCTCCGGCAGGAACATGGTCACGCCCAGGGCACGGCCGCGGGGGATGATACTGACCTTGTAGACCGGATCGTGGGAGGGCACCAGACGCCCGACAATGGCATGACCGGCCTCGTGATAGGCGGTGAGCTTCTTTTCTTCCAGGCTCATCACCATGGAGCGCCGCTCGGTGCCCATCATGATCTTGTCCTTGGCCCGTTCCAGGTCAGACATATCGACCATGTGCTTATCGCTGCGGGCGGCGAACAGGGCCGCCTCGTTCACCAGATTGGCCAGATCGGCGCCGGAGAATCCCGGCGTGCCGCGGGCAATCAGCGAGGCCTTGACGTCATCGGCAATCGGCACCTTGCGCATGTGGACCTTGAGAATCTTCTCGCGGCCGCGCACATCCGGCAGGGGCACCACCACCTGGCGGTCGAAGCGGCCGGGACGCAGCAGCGCCGGGTCGAGCACATCGGGACGGTTGGTGGCAGCGATGACGATGATACCCTCGTTGCCCTCGAAGCCGTCCATCTCCACCAGCAACTGGTTCAGGGTCTGCTCGCGCTCATCATGACCGCCGCCGAGACCGGCACCGCGGTGGCGACCGACGGCATCGATTTCGTCGATGAAGATGATGCAGGGGGCGTGCTTCTTCGCCTGCTCGAACATGTCGCGCACGCGGGAGGCGCCGACACCGACGAACATCTCGACGAAGTCGGAGCCGGAGATGCTGAAGAAAGGCACCTTGGCCTCGCCGGCGATGGCACGGGCCAGCAGGGTCTTGCCGGTGCCGGGCGGTCCGACCATGAGGGCGCCGCGAGGGATCTTGCCGCCGAGCTTCTGGAACTTGGCGGGGTCCTTGAGGAATTCGACCATCTCCTGGACATCGTCCTTGGCCTCTTCGACCCCGGCGACATCATTGAAGGTGATCTTGACCTGATCCTCGCTGAGCATGCGCGCCCGGCTCTTGCCGAAGGACATGGCACCGCGACCACCACCACCGCCCTGCATCTGGCGCATGAAGAAGATCCACAGACCGATGAGGATGAACAGGGGGAACCAGTTGATGAAGATCTGCGTCAG
>JADGBD010000222.1 GCA_015231665.1 Gammaproteobacteria bacterium | reverse complement strand
ACGGCCGCAGCCGCGAGGAAGTACTGGAAAACCTGCAACGCCTGATCGACAGCCAGCACCTGGGCCACATCGACCACTGCGTCCTGTTCAGCACCCGCCGCTTCAAGCAGCGCGGTGCCCATTACGGCAATGACAGACAGCCCCAGGCCCGCCGCTGCGCCCCCGTGCCTCAGGTGCACCTGCTTGGCTGAGTCCGATCAAGCCCCGCTGCCCGAGCTGGAACGCCGCCTGATCAACCGCTATCAAGGTGGCTTCCCCCTGTGCGAGCGGCCTTTCGAGCAGATTGCCAAGCCGCTGCACAGCGACAGCGACAGCCTGCTGCAGGCCCTGCATACCCTGCTCGAGCAGGGCTGGCTGAGCCGCTTTGGCCCCCTGTTCAACGCCGAGCGCCTCGGCGGGGGCCTCAGCCTCGCCGCTCTGGCGGTGCCCGAGCCGGACTATGCTCAGGTGGCTGAAAAGCTGACGAAGATGCCGGAGGTGGCGCACAACTACCGCCGCGAACATGAGCTGAACATGTGGTTTGTCCTCGCCACCGCCAGCCCGGAGGGCATAGACGCCGCCTGCCACCAGATCGAACAGACCACCGGCCTGGAGGTGTTCAACTTCCCCAAGCAGCGCGAGTTCTACCTCGGCCTCTGGCTGGAACTGGACGAGCGAGGCGGCTGTCAGACCCGACCCATCCCCTCTCCACAGCCGCAGGGCATGGCGCTGGACGAGCTGGATCATGCCATCGTCAGCGCCACCCAGGCCGGCCTGCCGCTGCTGGCCGAGCCCTACCGGGCTATCGCCGAACAACTGGATTGCACCAGCGCGGAGCTGTTGCAGCGCTTGGCGCGCATGCTCGAGACCGGCGTCATCCGCCGCATCGGCTTGGTGCCCAACCATTACAAGCTGGGCCTGCGCGCCAACGGCATGAGCGTGTGGAACAGCGTCGATGAGCAGCGTGAGCAAGTCGGCCAAGCCATTGGCGCGCTGGACTTTGTCGCCCACGCCGACCGCCGCGCTGGCCTTACAATCTGTTCGCCATGGTCCACGGCCAAAGCCGCGAGCAGGTGCAAGCCAAGGTGGCGGAAATGGCCGCGCGCTTCGCCAGCCAAAGCCAGAGCCACGAGGTGCTGTTCAGCAGCCAGGTCCTGAAAAAAACCGGGATGCGGTTGTAACCGTTGGGCCGCCGATGGGAACGCAAAGGGCGCAAAGGTTACGCAAAGGGCGCAAAGGTTACGCAAAGGACGCAAAGAAGACAGAGAGTTGAAAGACATTTCAGGCAAACTCTCAGGGTGATAGCAAGACTGGGCTACGATGTTATATCTAACTGATTTAATTAGCGTTAATTTGCGTTTATTTGCGGATACTGCTTTTTCTAAGTTTAATCAAAAATCTTTGCGACCTTTGCGTTAGCTTTGCGCCCTTTGCGATCCGTTTTAACCGAGATAAACCATGTTTCGAATCAGCCGTTATCTTCATGCCCTGCATCGCGGTCAGTCCGTGCGCCCGACCAAGGTGGTGCCCACTGGGCCGGTGGTGATCTGGAACCTGCTGCGCCGCTGCAACCTCACTTGCAAGCATTGCTACGCCACCTCCGCCGACAAGGACTTTGACCATGAGCTGAGCACGCCGCAGATCTTTCGCACCATGGACGACCTCAAGGCATTTGGCGTGCCGGTTCTGATCCTCTCCGGTGGCGAGCCCCTGTTGCACCCGGACATCTTCCCCATCTCTCTGCGCGCCAAGGACATGGGCTTTTATGTCGGCCTGTCGAGCAACGGCACCCTGATCAGCGAGGCCAACATTGAGCAGATCGCCGCGGTCAATTACAACTACGTCGGCGTCAGCTTGGACGGCATAGGCGCCACCCACGACCGCTTTCGCCGCCGCGATGGTGCCTTCGATGAGTCCATGCAGGGTATTCGCCTTTGCCAGCAGGCGGGCATCAAGGTCGGCCTGCGCTTCACCATCACCCAGGACAATGTCGCCGAGTTGCCCAAGATCCTCCAGCTGATGGATGAGGAGGGCATAGACAAGCTCTATCTTTCGCATCTCAACTATGCCGGTCGTGGCTACCGCAACCGCCGTGACGACCTGCATCACCAAGTCACCCGCCAGGCCATGGAGCTGATCTACGATACCTGCTGGCAGGACGTGCAGGCCGGACGCGAGCGCGAGTTCGTCACCGGCAACAACGATGCCGATGGTCCCTTCCTCCTGCTCTGGGCGCTACGGCACATCCCCGAGCACGCCGAGCGCCTGCAGGTCATGCTGCAGCGCTGGGGCGGCAATTCCTCCGGGGTGAATATCGCCAACATCGACAACGAGGGCCGCGTCCACCCGGATACCATGTGGTGGGACTACAGCCTGGGCAACGTCAAGGAGCGGCCCTTCTCGGAAATCTGGCAAGATACCAGCGAACCGCTGATGGCCGGACTGAAACAGAAAAACCGCCCGCTGCAGGGCCGCTGTGCGGTCTGTCAGTACCGCCCCATCTGCGGCGGCAACAGCCGCACCCGCGCCTGGCGCCTCACCGGCAACCCCTGGGCGGAAGACCCCGGCTGTTACCTGGACGACGAAGAAATTGGCCTGAGCTCCACCCTGACGGCAGAGGTAGCCTGATGAAGATATTGCAAATTTTAGGACGCAGAGAGCGCGGAGAAGCGCAGAGAACGCGGAGTCGATTCGATCGTTCCCACGCTTGGCGTGGGAATGCAGCCTTTGACGCTCCAGCGTCAAGTGACGGGACGCTAGAGCGTCCCTTAGGGCATTCCCACGCTGGAGCCTGGGAACGATCCAGCTCCTCAAAAACTCTGCGCCCTCTGCGCTTCTTTGCGAGCTCTGCGTCCTTATTCGCTTTTGCCTTGATGCTGCTCACCACCGCCCAGGCCGCTGAGGACCAGCGCAGCCCGCTGCTGCTGAACGCCGACGAGCGCGGCCATGTGCTGGCGGAGATGCGCGGCTTTTTGATTGCCGTGCATGGCGTCTTGCAGGCGGTGCAAAAGGATGACCCTGCCGCCATCGCCCAGGCCGCACGCAAGGCCGGTCGGGCTGCTGCCCATGCAGTGCCAGCGGGGCTGAGGGACAAACTGCCGATGCAGTTCAAGAAACTCGGCTCAGAAACCCACCAGCGCTTCGACCAGCTGGCGATGGATGCCGAATCCCTCGGCGATCCCAGCCATAGCCTGCAACAGCTGACCGAGCTGATGGGCAACTGCCTGGCCTGCCATGATCTGTATCGGATTGAAGTGCAGCCATGAAGATGTCGCCTTTGTTTGTTGCCGCTGCCCTGGGCTTCAGTCTGCACCTAAGCCCGGTCCAAGCAACCGAGCCCTCTGGCCCAAATGCCAACACACTCTATCAACAACCCTGCGCCAGCTGTCATGGTGCGGATCGGCTCGGTGGCATTGGTCCTGCCCTGTTGCCGGAGAACATGGGTCGGCTCAAGCCCCAAGAGGCCGCCAAGGTCATCGCCGAGGGCCGTGCCGCCACCCAGATGATCGGCTACAAGAATCAAATCGATGCCGCCGGCATCCAATCCCTGGTGGATTACATCTTCACCCCGTTGCAAGAAATCCCGCGCTGGGGCGAGGCGGAGATCCTCGCCAGCCACATCCAGCAGTACCCGCCCGGCAGCCTGCCTGACAAGCCCCAATTCAAGGCCGATATCGACAACCTGTTCATCGTCGTCGAGCTGGGCGATCACCACGCCACCCTGCTCAATGGTGACAGCTTCGAGCCCATCCACCGCTTTCCCACCCGCTATGCCCTGCACGGCGGGCCCAAGTATGCCGAGGGCGGCCGCTACGTCTATTTCGCCTCCCGCGATGGCTGGATCAGCAAGTTCGACACCTTCAACCTGACCTATGTGGCCGAGGTGCGCGCCGGCATCAACAGCCGCAACCTGGCGGTGTCCCACGATGGCCGTTTTGTCATAGTCGCCAACTACCTGCCGCACAACCTGGTGATCCTGGATGCCGAAACCCTCAAGCCGGTCCGGCTGATCGAGGCCAGGGACGCCCAGGGCAACAGCTCGCGGGTCAGCGCTGTGTATACCGCCGATCCCCGATCCAGCTTCATCGTCGCCCTCAAGGACATCCCCGAGGTCTGGGAGATCAGCTACCAGACGCCGCCACCCAAGGGCTTCGGCCAGTGGATTCACGACCACCGCGCCGACTCCGGCG
>JADGBD010000221.1:2582-4185 GCA_015231665.1 Gammaproteobacteria bacterium | reverse complement strand
GGCCGACGCCCATCTCACCACGCAGATGAAGTCGGTGGGCGAGGTGATGGCCATAGGTCGCACCTTCCAGGAATCCCTGCAGAAGGCCATTCGCGGCCTGGAGACCGGCCGTGCCGGCCTGTGCGAGATTGTTGACCGAGACAAAGAGGGCGCCCTGGAGCTGATCCGTCAGGAGCTGCGCATGCCTGGGCCGGACCGGCTGTTTTACCTGGCCGATGCCTTTCGCGCTGGCATGAGCCTGGAAGAAATCCACGCTGTCTGCCACATCGACCCCTGGTTCCTTGCCCAGGTGGAACAGCTGATTCAACTGGAGGCCGAGGTGCGCGGCCAGGGCATGGCGGCCCTGGATGCCGGGCGTATGCGCCAGCTCAAGCGCAAGGGTTTCTCCGACAAGCGTCTGTCCCTGCTGCTGGGTTGTAGCGAGGCCGAGGTGCGCCAGCACCGCTGGGAGCTTGGCATTCGCCCGGTGTTCAAACGGGTGGATACCTGCGCCGCCGAGTTCGCCACCAGCACCGCTTACCTGTACTCCACCTATGAGGAGGAGTGCGAGGCGGAGCCGACAAGCCGCGACAAGATCATGGTGCTCGGCGGCGGGCCGAACCGCATCGGCCAGGGCATAGAGTTCGACTACTGCTGCGTGCACGCCGCCTTTGCCCTGCGCGAGGACGGCTTTGAGACCATCATGGTCAACTGCAACCCGGAGACTGTCTCCACCGACTACGACACCTCGGATCGGCTCTACTTCGAGCCCCTGACCCTGGAGGACGTGCTGGAGGTCATCGCCAAGGAGCAACCCAAGGGCGTCATTGTCCAGTACGGTGGCCAGACGCCGCTGAAGCTGGCGGAAGACCTGGAGGCCGCCGGCGCGCCCATCATCGGCACCAGCCCGGATTCCATCGACCTGGCGGAAGACCGTGAGCGCTTCCAGCAGATGATCGAAAAGCTCGGTCTCAAGCAGCCACCCAATCGCACCGCCCGCGAGCCTGAGGTGGCGGTGCGCCTGGCCGAGGAGATCGGCTACCCCCTGGTGGTGCGGCCCTCCTACGTGCTCGGCGGCCGCGCCATGGAGATTGTGTACAACGAAGACGACCTGCGCCGCTACATGCGTGAGGCGGTGAGCGTGTCCAACGACTCGCCGGTGCTGCTGGACCGCTTCCTCGATGACGCCATCGAGGTGGATATAGACGCCATCTGCGACGGCAAGGACGTGCTCATCGGTGGCATCATGGAACACATCGAACAGGCCGGGGTGCACTCTGGCGACTCCGCCTGCTCCCTGCCACCCTACACCCTGAGCCCGGCGATCCAGGACCGCATGCGCGATCAGATTCGCAAAATGGCCCTGGAGCTGAAGGTGGTCGGCCTGATGAACACCCAGTTCGCCATCAAGAATGACGAGATTTACCTGCTGGAGGTCAACCCCCGCGCCTCGCGCACCGTGCCCTTTGTCTCCAAGGCCACTGGCGTGGCCCTGGCCAAGGTGGCGGCGCGCTGCATGGCCGGCAAGAGCCTGGCGGAGCAGGGCATAGTCCGCGAGGTGGTCCCCAGCCGCCACTTCTTCGTCAAGGAGGCGGTGTTCCCCTTCGTCAAGTTCCCCGGCGTG
>JADGBD010000221.1:0-2546 GCA_015231665.1 Gammaproteobacteria bacterium | reverse complement strand
CGAGGTCATGGGCATAGGCGAGAGCTTCGGCGAGGCCGACGCCAAGGCCATGGAGGCGGTGGGCGTGGCCCTGCCCAGCAGCGGCAAGGTACTGCTGAGCGTGCGCGATGCCGACAAGGTGCGTACCCTCAATGTCGCCCGCGATCTGGCGGAACTGGGCTTTGTCCTCTTTGCCACCCACGGCACCGCGCGCTATCTGAATCAGCACGGCGTCGCCTGCACCGGCGTCAACAAGGTGATGGAAGGCCGTCCCCACGTGGTGGACATGATCAAGAACGAGGAATTCAGCCTGATCATCAACACCACCGAGGGCAAGCTGGCGATTGAAGACTCGGCGGAAATCCGCCGCTCGGCCCTGCAATACAAGGTCTGCTACAACACCACCATCTCCGGCGCCGAGGCCACCTGCATGGCGATGAAACGCCAGGCCGCCCTGCAGGTCAGACGGCTACAGGATTTGCATTGATTGTTTGATTCAGTCCGCAAATGAACGCGAATTAACGCTAAATTGCTGGGTTGTTGATTCTTTGCCCGACCATAGCTCGGGCACAGCTTTCCACTCAATCTATTGGCGTCTATTGGCGTTCATTTGCGGACTTTTTATCGTATTGGCTGACCTGGTTGCAGGTCATACAAAATCGGGAGTGATGATCCATGTCCAAGGTACCCCTGACCGTGCGCGGGGCGGAAAAGCTGCGCGCTGAGTTGAACGAATTGAAATCCGTGGCCCGTCCCAAGGTGATCCAGGACATTTCCGAGGCCCGTGCCCATGGCGATCTCAAGGAAAACGCCGAGTACCACGCCGCCCGCGAGCAGCAGAGCTTCATCGAAGGGCGTATTCGTGACCTGGAGGGCAAGCTGTCCAATGCTCAGATCATCGACGTGACCACGGTCAACGCCGGTGGCAAGGTGGTGTTTGGCGCCACTGTGGAAGTGGAAGACCTGGACAGCGGCGAAAAGCACAGCTACCAGATCGTCGGCGAGGACGAGGCGGACATCAAGCAGGGCCTGATCTCGGTCACCTCACCCATAGCCCGGGCGCTGATCGGCAAGATGGAAGGCGACGTGGCCCTGCTCCAAACCCCAGGCGGCGAACGCGAGCTGGAAATTATCGAAGTGCGTTACGAATAGATAGATCGGACGCAGAGCTCGCAAAGAAGCGCAGAGCACGCAGAGATTAATTTATCGGGTTGTTAAGCCCATCGCCCCTTGGGGGAGATGGGTTGGGAGAGAGGAGCTACGACCCGATAAGCAGAGTTTTTTTACTAATGAGCAAGATAAAAACTCTGCGTTCTCCGCGCTTCTTGGCGCCCTCTGCGTCCCAATATCAACCACTGGGCAGAGCAATCTTGGGTTGCTTGGGGTTGCGGCGGAAGAAGATGGCCATGTTGCCGATGCGGTGCACCAGGCTGGCGCCGCTGGCTTGGGCCATTTGGTCGATGACCTGATCGCGCTCCTCGCGGTCGCCGACGCTGATCTTTACCTTGATCAGCTCATGGTGGTCCAGGGTAATCGCCATCTCGTCGAGCACCCCCTGGGTCAGGCCGTGCTGGCCGATGAGCAGCACCGGTTTGAGGTGATGGGCCAGGCCCTTGAGGTGTTTTTTCTGTGCTTGGCTGAGTTCCACTTGACTGATTTTCACTGGCCTGATTTTCAATTGATCGTTAGGTTCCACGGCGGCGGTTTTTCCCGGAAAAACCGTCATTATAACGAAGAATCCCATGCCCAAGACCAAAAGCAGCAAGCGCTGGCTTCAGCGTCATTTCAACGATCCCTACGTGCAGCAGGCGCAGCGCGAGGGCTACAGGTCGCGTGCGGCCTACAAGCTTTTGGAGATCCAGGAGAAAGATCAGCTGATCCGGCGCGGCCAGGTGATTGTCGATCTCGGCGCAGCCCCCGGTGGCTGGAGCCAGGTGGCGGCGCGGATACTCGATGGCCAGGGGCGGGTGATCGCCATGGACCTGCTGGCGATGGATTCGCTGGCGGGGGTGGATTTCATCCAGGGGGACTTTCGCGAGGAGTCGGTTCTGCAGCAAATGCGCGAAATCCTTGCCGGGCGTGCGGTTGATCTTGTAATTTCCGACATGCTGCCCAATGTCACCGGGGTAGCGGCGGTGGATCAGCCCAAATCCATCTATCTGTGCGAATTGGCCCTTGAGTTTGCCCGGGAATCTTTGAAACCCGGCGGCGATTTTCTGGTCAAGGTGTATCAGGGCGAGGGGTTCGAGCCCTTTTTGCGGGACATGCGCGCGAGTTTTACCAAGGTGCAGACGCGAAAACCCGAGGCCTCCCGCAGCATCAGCCGGGAAGTTTACCTGCTGGGCCGCGGCAAACGGGTACAATCGACAGAAAATTAGGACGCAGAGGGCGCAAAGAAGCGCAAAGGCCGCAGAGTTGAAAAAGTAGCCCTGATCTACCCAAGCTGTTGAGCCCCTCGCCCCCTGGAGCAGAGGGGTTAGAGGCGATAAGCTTGTTGTGGCCCCCTGAGGTTTTTAAAAGTCCGCAAATTAACGCGAATAAACGCCAAATATCAATAGAGTTCAGCT
>JADGBD010000220.1 GCA_015231665.1 Gammaproteobacteria bacterium | reverse complement strand
ATTCTTCCCGCAGGAACAACTTACCTGATTACCCAGAAACCTCAGCCAATCCTGTCGGGCTTTAGCCTGACTGTCGCCCGCTAGGGCGACTCAGGCGCTGCGGCTTGGTGAAGCAGCGGTTGCTTGTGGCATCGCCCTGCCAACGGCTGTCGGGCTAAAGCCCGACCTACGGCATGGCGTAAATCAATCCAGGTTATACAATGGCTGAGGATTGTGGGTAATCAGGACAACTTATATACCTCTGCGATCTCCGCGCTTCTTTGCGTTCTCGGCGTCCTGACCTGTGCCGAGTTGACCGGGCAGGCTTGGCGTTCGCCCAGGGGTTTAGATCAAATCCGGAGTTAGCATGAAGTTCAGCAGCGCAGAAGACATCCTCCAGGGCCTCAGCCATGAGGCCGGTCACCTGGCCCTGGCCATGGCATTGGCCTGGGAGGCCCAACCCAAGACCACGCTGTATAAGATACTCGCACCCCTGGACCTGAAGAACGCCGCCGGCAAGGCCTACCAGGCGGGAGAATTGACCGCCATGGTGCAGGAGCTGAAACAAAAAAAGCTGCTGGACACACCCAAGCCGCGCCTGCTTAAAGGTCGATACCCGGCTGAATTCCTGGTCCTCAAGCATGAAATCCGCGTGCCTCTGTATGAGCATCTGCTCAATCGCTATCCCGCAGACCAGCTGACAGGAGCCCTTTATCCTGCCGTCGGCTATATCCACCGCAGCAGCTATAGCTGGGGGCTGCACGATCTGGCCTCAAGCCTGGGGGTACTGCGCCTGATGCTGGCCACGGCGGAAAATGCCGACAAATTCCATGCCAGCCTAGACCTGTTCGCCTCACATAACGGCTTCTATTATGAGTATCTTGCACTGCTGGGCCTTGATCCCTGGGACCCCCTGCTGGTGGATCGCATGCTGCCGGCAATTCGCAACAACTTCCTGCACCAGGCTCTGACCCAGCAAGTTAATCTCTATACCAACCCCAATCGACCGCTGGTGGACTATCTCGACCGGCAGTTGCAGACGGCGCCGCAAAACCTGGATGAAAATGTCTGCCTGACGATGGTCGAAAACCTGCTGCAGCAGGGACAATGGCAAGCCATAAACCCATGGCTTGCGGGGCTGGAAAAGGCCCCAGCAACGGCCCACTACTGTCAGTACTTTCAAGCCTCGGTCCTGGCCTTGCAAGGCCAGTTCGACCAAGCCATACCCCTGTTTGAAGAAGCCCTGAAACAGGGGCGCAAGTTCACCGGCCTGAAACAAAATCTGCTGCCCCATAGCTCAGCCTGGCACTATCCCCTTGCCCTCATGGCCAGCAATGATCAGGCACAGCTGGAAAAGGCGCTGAAGTACTGCATCACGGAATCACGCAAGCGCAAGCCGGAACCCCACAGCTACTGGGGCCTCTGGGTGCATGTTCTGGAGGTGCGCCTGGGGCTCAAGGAAAACCAGTTCAATCTGCGCGAGACCCTTTCCGATCAAGCGCATTTGGGCGATCTGACCTACCTGCTGGCCTGCGCCTGGCTCGGCCCCCAGACCCTGGGCTTGACCCCGGCCAAGATCAAGGCCCTCCAGCCGAAGATCGATGGGTATCGCCAACAACTGCGCGACAGCGGCCGCCAGGCCCTGCTCGACTGGCTCAATGCCGCCTGGGATCGGCTGCAGGACAAGCCGGTGCCCGACTGGTTCTTCACCGCTGCGCAGCCGGAGCCCTGGCGCCAGACCCTGGAGATGCTGCGCAGCCTGGCCGAACCCCAGGAACAAACCCCAAGCCGCAGCACACGCCTGATCTGGACCCTGCGGATCGACGCCGACGGCGCCCTCAAGGCCATCAGCCCCCTGCAGCAAACCCATGGCAAACGCGGCTGGAACAAGCCCAAGGCGATCAGCCTCAACCAGCTGATGAAGGCCACCGACCTGCCCCCCTGGGACCTGAAACTGCTCGCCTCGATTCAACCGGATCGCTACGACAAACGCTATTTCAGCATTGATCTGGCCAGCGCCATCGTCGCCCTGGTCGGGCATCCGGCGGTCGCACTGGAAGATCAGCCCGAGCAACTACTGGAACTGGTGGAGGGCCAGCCGGAACTGGAACTCAAGGCCCAGCCCGACGGCTTCGCCCTGCGCATCAATCCCAAGCCCCGTGGCTTGGAGCGGCTGAGCCAATACACCTATCTGAGTAAGGCCGAACTGGACTCCCTGCGCGACCTCTGCTTCACCACCCTGGTGCAGGACAGCCCAACCCGCCTGCGCCTGATCCGCTACAGCCCGGCGCAGCAGCGCATCGCCCAGGTGCTGGGCGAGAGTCTGAAGCTGCCGGAGCAGGCCAAGGAACCCCTGCAAGAGCTGATGCACAGCTTCGCCGGGCAGTTCCAGGTGCAGGGCGAGGCCGTTCAGGCCAGCCGCGAAGTGCCCGCAGAAAGCCGTCTGCGCGCCGAACTCAGCCCCGTCGGCGAAGACCTGCTGTTGCGCCTGGTGGCCGCACCCCTGGGCCCCGATGGCCCTCGCCTGCCACCTGGCCAGGGTCGCAAGCAGCTGATCGGCCGCATCGGCGAGGAAACCCTCGGCTGCCAGCGCGACCTCAAGGCCGAACAGAAGCATCTCAATCAACTGCTCGACGCCCTGCCGTTCCTGGTCGATCCGCAGCTGCAAGGCGGCTGCGAATGGCTGCTGGACGACCCCGAGCAGGCCTTGGGCGCGCTGGAGATCCTGCCGCAACTGGACGGCCTGGCCGGGCTCGACTGGCCCAAGGGCAAGCCGGTGCAGGTCATCCCGCTGGAAGGTTCGGCAGTCAAGCTACAGGTCAAATCCCAGCAGGACTGGTTCAACCTGCAGGGCGAGGCCGAGCTGGACGAAGGCCTGGTGATCAGCTTCGAGCTGTTGCTGCAGGCCGGGCGCAGCGGCAGCCGCTTCATCCCCCTCGGCGAAGGCCGCTACGCCGCCCTCAGCCGCCGCCTGAAAGAGCGCCTGAGCGAACTGGCCGGGGTGGTGGAAAGCCAAAAGAACCAGCTGCAGGTGCCGCGCCTGGCCCTGCCCTGGCTGCAGGAGCAGCTGGAAGGCCTAAACGCCCAGTTCGACAAGGGCTTTCGCCAGTCACTGGAGCAACTGCAACAGGCCCAGGACCTGCAGCCGAAACTGCCCAAGGCCCTGCAGGCCGAGCTGCGCCCCTACCAGGAAGACGGCTACCAATGGGCCATGCGCTTGGCCGCCGCCGGTTTTGGCGGCTGTCTCGCCGACGACATGGGCCTGGGCAAGACCCTGCAGGCCCTGGCGGTGCTGCTCGCCCGCGCTGCCGATGGCCCGGCCTTGGTGGTCGCGCCAACCTCGGTGTGCGGCAACTGGCTGGCGGAATGTGCCCGCTTCGCCCCCAGCCTCAACGCCAGCCTCTACAGCGAGGCCGACCGCGAGAGCCTGATCGCCGAAGCCGGGCCGATGGACCTGATCATCGTCTCCTACGGCCTGCTGCAGCAGGCCGGCGAGCGCTTCGCCAGCCGCCGCTGGCACAGCCTCATCTGCGACGAGGCCCAGGCCTTTAAAAACGCCGCCGCCAAGCGCGCCCAGGCCATCTTCGAGCTGGAGGCCGACTTCCGCCTGGCGCTGTCCGGCACCCCGGTGGAAAACCGCCTGGCCGAGCTCTGGTCAATCATGCGCTTCGCCAACCCCGGCCTGCTCGGCAGCCTCCCCCGCTTCAACCAGCGCTTCGCCAACCCCATCGAACGGGATCAGGACCGCAACGCCAAGCACATCCTGCGCCGCCTCATCGCCCCCTTCGTCCTGCGCCGCACCAAGACCCAGGTGCTGCAGGAACTCCCCGCCCGCACCGAACTGGTGATGGACATCGAACTCCCCCAGGCCGAGGCCGCTCACTACGAGGCCCTGCGCCGCCAGGCCCTGGTGGACATCGAACAAAGCATGAAAGAAGGCGGCCCCGGCAGTGCCCGCTTCCACATCCTCGCCCAACTCACCCGCCTGCGCCGCGCCGCCTGCGACCCGCGCCTGGTCAACGAGCGCTTCGCCAGCAACGGCGCCAAGCTCCAGGCCTTCGCCGAACTCGCCGCCGAACTGGTCGCCAACGGTCACAAGGCCTTGGTGTTCAGCCAGTTTGTCGACTTCCTGCAAATCCTGCGTCAACCCCTGGATGAAGCCGGCATCAGCTACCAATACCTCGACGGCAGCACCCCCGCCACCGAAC
>JADGBD010000219.1 GCA_015231665.1 Gammaproteobacteria bacterium | reverse complement strand
CCATGCAGTCGTGCCTCACGGGACACTCGCACATCCCTGTGCAGCGGAATCCGGGGTTGCCGTTAGACATGGCTACCCCGTTGCACCTCCGAGCCAGCGCTCGGAGCTCCCAGATTGACAGGCGGCAATGTTGTTTCACAGTAACACCTAACCCCTAAACCCTGACACCTAAACCCCCATATCCCAAAGGGTCAGTTGTCTGGCCGGGCATATAACCCTATTATTCGGTGCTGTAATCGCCCTGACGCTGAGCCCCTGTAGTCGAATGTATCTGCTTCTCGTTGCTTCTTTCTCGGTTTTTGCCGCTGCCCCTGAGCCAGGGCGTTGAGCCAATTCAAGGTCAATCTGGCGGATTTGCGCCAACGCGCCGAGCAGGCGATTGAGCAGAGCCGTGCGCGTTTTCTCGGTCTGGATGCCGAACTGGCGGAGCTGAATATCGACGCGGCGGCTGGTGCCGCCGGGGTGCGGCGCTTGCTGGAGGAGCTGCACATCTATCAGGCCGAGCTGGAGATTCAAAACCAGCAGCTGATTGACTCCCAGACCGGGGTGCGGCGCAATCTGGAGAAGTACCGCAGCCTGTTTGCCCATTTGCCCCTGCCGACGTTGCTGGTGGACGGTCGCGGCATTGTCAGCGAGACCAATCGGGCGGCGCAGCAGCTGTTTGGCCTGAGTACCCAGGCGAGCCTGCAGCACGGTGCCGTGGCGCTGCTGTTTGCCAGCCAAAGTCGGGCCGCCCTGCATGGCCTGCTGCAACCGGGTCAGCCGGGGATGGCGCGGACGGGGAACCTGCTGCAGCTGAAGTCTGCCGATGGTGAGCCGCGCTGGGTCGATGCGCACGCCATTGATCTGCCGCTGGAGGAGGCTGAGGCCGGTTGTCTGCTGATCCTGCTCGATCGCACTGCGGAGCTGGAGCTGCACGAGAGTGAGGATCGCTTCAGAAATCTTGCCGACAGTGCCCCGGTGATGATCTGGATCAGCGATCATGAGCAGCAGATGCGCTGGTTCAACCGCGGCTGGCGCGAGTTTACCGGCCATGGCCCGGAGCAGGATGTGGCCGGCGGCTGGCTCAGTGCCCTGCATGCCGATGACCGGCCGCGGTTTCGTCAGCGCCTGCGCCAGGCCTACGCCGAGGCCGAGGTCTTTACCACCGGCATGCGCCTGCGCCGCCAGGATGGGGTCTATCGCTGGGTGCTGATCAGCGCCCAGCCGCGCTTTGGTGAGCCGGGTGAGCTGCTGGGTTTTACCGGCGTCTGCGTCGATTTCACCGAGCGCCAGGAGCTGTTGGATCGACTCAACAAGATTGCCGACCATGTGCGCGGCATGATCTTTCAGTTCCAGCAATGGCCCGACGGCCGCAGTGCCTTTCCCTACGTCAGCCTCCGCATCCGCAACCTCTCCGCCCTGGAGCCGGAGGAGGTCTGCCCCGATGCCAGCCGGGTGATGCAGCGGATTCACCCCGAGGATATGCAGCGGATTAGCGATTCGATAGTGGAGTCGGCCGAGCACCTGAGCCAATGGTCGGAGATTTACCGGGTGAATCTGCCCGATGGCCGCCTGCTCTGGCTGGAGGGCGAGTCCAGCCCCGAGCGCCTGGCCGATGGCAGCGTGCTTTGGCACGGCTATATCCGCGACATCACCGAGCGCAGGCAGGCGGAGGAGCGGCTGAATGCCTCCCAGCAGCTGCTCCAGCTGGTGTTCGATGGGGTCAACGACGGCGTCTGGGACTGGGACCTGAAACACAATCAGGTGACCTTCTCGGCCAACTGGAAGGCCCAGCTGGGTTATAGCGATGCGGAGTTCGTCAACAGCTTCGAGAACTTCATCGCGCACATGCACCCGGAGGACAGGCCCCAGTTCATGCGCCGGCTGATGGACTACCTGTCCGGCGAGGATAAGATTTATCAAACCGAGTTTCGCATGCGCCACAAGGAAGGCGATTGGCGCTGGATCATGGCCCGCGGCCAATGTCTGCGCGATGCGTCGGGCAAGCCCTATCGGATGGTCGGCTCGCACACCGAGATCAGCGCGCGCAAGGCCGCCGAGGCCCAGTTGCAGATGGCCGCGAGCGTCTTCTCCGGCGCCCGCGAGGGCATCCTCATCACCGAGCTGCAGGGCCACATCATCGAGGTCAATCAGGCCTTCAGCGACATCACCGGCTACAGTCGCGAGGAGGTGCTGGGGCAGAACCCGCGCATCCTCAACTCCGGCCATCAGTCGGCGGAGTTCTTCGCCGGTTTATGGGCGACCCTGCAGGATAAGGGCCATTGGTACGGCGAGATCTGGAATCGGCGCAAGGACGGCGAGGTCTATGCCGAGCTGCTGACCATCAGCGCGGTGCGCGATGCCCAGGGCCGGCCGAGCCATTACGTGGCCCTGTTCTCCGACATCACCTTGCTGAAAAACCAGCAGAAACAGCTGGAGCACATCGCCCATTACGATGCCCTCACCGGCCTGCCCAATCGCAGCCTGTTTTCCGACCGGCTGAATCAGGCCATGGCCAATGCCCAGCGGCGGGATCAGCGCATCGCCCTGGTGTTCATCGATCTTGACGGCTTCAAGGCGGTCAACGATGAGCACGGCCACAAGACCGGCGATATGCTCCTGCGCGAGCTGGCCCAGCGGATGAAGGACAGCTGCCGCGAGGGCGATACGGTGGCGCGCATCGGTGGCGATGAGTTCGTCGCCGTGCTACTCGATCTGGATGACGCCACGGCCACCGAGCCCCTGCTGCGCCGCCTGCTGGTTGCCGCCTCCCAGCCGGTGGTCACCACCACGGCCACGGCCAGCGTCCAGGTATCCGCCAGCATCGGCGTCAGCTTCTATCCCCAGGCGCAGCCCATCGCCGCCGATCAGCTCATGCGCCAGGCCGATCAGGCGATGTATCAGGCCAAGCTCTCCGGCAAGAATCGCTTTCATGTGTTCGATCAGGTGGAAGACAGCCAGCTGCGCGGTCGTCTAGCCTGTGTCGCCCAGGTCCACCAGGGCCTGCAGGACGGGCAGTTCCTGCTCTATTACCAGCCCAAGGTGAACATGCGCAGCGGCAAGGTGTTCGGTGCCGAGGCCCTGATCCGCTGGCAGCATCCCCAGCGCGGGCTTCTCAGTCCCGGACATTTTCTTGGCGATATTCAAGAGCATCCGGTGGGTCTGGAGGTGGACGACTGGGTCCTCAGCGAGGCCCTGCGCCAGCTCGCCCAGTGGCAGGAGCAGGGGCTGGAGCTGACCCTGAGCGTGAATGTCTCCGCCCAGCAGTTGCAGCAGGCGGATTTTGTCGCCCATCTGCGCGATCGGCTGGCCCAGTACCCCAAGCTGGATGCGCGGATGCTGGAGCTGGAAGTGCTGGAGACCAGCGCCCTGAGCGATCTGGAACAGGCCTCAGAGGTGATCCGCCAGTGCCTGGAGATCGGCGTGGGCTTTGCCCTGGATGACTTCGGCAGCGGCTATTCCTCGCTCACCTACCTCAAGCGCCTGCCGGCGCGGGTGCTGAAGATCGATCAGGGCTTTGTCATCGATATGCTCGCCGATGCCGATGACATTGCCATTGTCGATGGCCTGCTCGGCCTGGCCACCGCATTCCGACGGCAGGCCATCGCCGAGGGGGTGGAAAGCCTGGAGCACGGCCGCTTGCTGCTGCGCCTGGGCTGCGACCTGGCCCAGGGCTACGCCATCGCCCATCCGATGCCGGCGGAACAACTGCACGGTTGGATCAGCGCCTGGCGGCCAGACCCCCAGTGGAGCCAGGTGGCGGCGCTGGAGCAAAATCGCATGCCCTTGGTCTACGCCGGGGTCGAGCACCGCTCCTGGGTCAACGCCCTGGTGGCCTATCTGCAGGGCAAGCGAGCCACCGCGCCGACCCTGGATCACCAGCAATGCCGCTTCGGCGAATGGCTGCGTGGCGCCGTGCAGCAGGTCGAAAGCCCGGCTGCCCAGCTGCTGCGCGAGCGCATCGAACCGCTGCATCAGCAGATTCACCAGCTCGCCGAAAGCCTGCTGACCAGCCACCGCAACGGCGACTTCGACCAGGTCCAGGCACAGCTGCCCGAGCTCTACCGCCGCCGCGATGAGTTGCTGGAGCACCTCGAACTGATGATGGGCTAGTGGTCGCAGCCAAAACCGTATCGCAAAGATCGCAAAGGAAACGCAAAGGCTTACCTGATTGTAACTATTCAGCCCAATTTTGAAAAAAACACTTGACAGGGTTTTTGGTGAT
>JADGBD010000218.1 GCA_015231665.1 Gammaproteobacteria bacterium | reverse complement strand
CAACTGGGCATTGTGCACACCGTCCGTATCCAGATAGCGCAGCAGCCGATAGCCGCTGCCCTCCACCTCAAAATCACAGGTCACCGAGCAATGGGCCGAGCCCCAGCGGATCAGTTTGGTCAGCCCCGCGCCGGTGAGGGAAAAGCTGCGACCAAAGAGGACAAAGCAGAGGGTTTCGCCGATGCTGCTCTTGCCCGATTCGTTGGGTCCGCTGATGGCAATTATGCCCTCGCGGGGGATATCGCTCAGTTCCAAGCGCTGGTATTTGAGGAAATTCTCCGCCTGCAGTGAGGTGATGATCATCTACTCTGCCTCCAAGGCCTGGAGTTTATCCAGCACCAGCTTGACCACCCGATCGTAGCGCTGCTGGTCGAAGGACTCACCGGCGCGCTGCCGGCGCTGGCGTTCCAGCTCACAAAAATCGGCAAAATCCTGGGTCGGACCTTTCAAGCCAGAGGTGCCGAGGGGCTTGTCTTTGTCTGCGCGGGACATGGGCAATCCTTGGAGCGGGAGGGCCGAGCATTATATAGGCATCAGCGGCCCAGCGGCCAGCCATTGACCGACCGCAGCCGTCTAGGCACTTATCCGCAAGCACAAAAAAGCCCCATCAACTGGGGCTTTTTTGTGCTTACGCATGCCGCGCTTGGCCTCTTGCTTACGGTCCTTGAAGATCAGGGCCTTGTTGTACTTGTGGCCAAAGCGGGCCACTGGGTTTTTCGCTTTCATGCTTTCACCTCGGCTGGGTTGCTTGCCTGGCTGATATCAGCCAGGCTCTGGCCTACTTTGTCAGCTCGACCGACAAACTGCAACCGGGTTTTTGTTTGCGCCTTGGATAATCATTTGGCCACGGAGCCACAGAGCACACAGAGAAAAAAACAGCGCATTGCATATGGGCTAACTCATCGAGAATACTCTGTGCTCTCGGTGCCTCTGTGGCCCAACTGGCGAATTTGGGATCGAGCCTACTTGGCGGCAAAGCCCTTCCAGCCCATGCATTCGAGACGGTGATCGCGGCTCTGGCCGATCCGCACCAGGCGGGCGTCGATGCGGCCGAAGGGGTAGTTGCCGGCCATGCGCAGGGGCAGACGGCGGTTGTCCCGGCTGATCCAGACATCCACCGGCGGGTGGATCGGGCGGTCCTTCTTCGGGTGCAAGTCGAAGGTTTCAAAGTTGATCCTGTAGCTGGGCCAGCTCTTGCCCATGATCCCCGGCAGGTCTTCTTCGCTGATGCTCGCCCAGTATTCCAGTTCGCGCTCGCCGTCGGTGACCGGCACATTGACCACCAGACCCTGGTTCAGGCGCATCTTGCGCAGGTGCTGGAGCATGGAGATGCGATCCAGCATCAGCTTGGACACCTTATCCTTGCTGCTGTTGCGCTGCCATTTGATATCGGTGCGAACCACCCCGCCCATCAGGTCGAAGGGGTCGCTACGGTTGTTGTGCAGCTCCGCCTCGGCCTTCTCCCGGCGCAGGAGCATGGCCGGCCAATCGAAGCGGACCTTGAGGGATTCCAGCTCGCGGCCGGCGCGGATGAAGGTGTTGAACCCCAGGGTACGGCGCTGTTTGGGGCTGTAGTCGGACTGGTGGCAGAGACGGAAAGGGAACATGGACTCCAGCTTGGAATAGCCCTCGCTGCTGATCCTCAGGCTCAGGTCCGAGTCCTCCTGCACCACCGCCGGCTTGGAGCTCCACACCGCCTTGGCCACCTTGATTTCCTTGTTGGAGGAGAAAGAGCCGGTGTAGCCGATCTCGAATTCCAGGTACTCGTAATCCCGCGCCTGTGCGGGCCCGAGCCAAACCAACAGCAGCAACCAACTCCAAGACGGGAGTGAAAAAAGGCGCATCTTCACTTCCTTTTGACGAAGCGCGCCAGCCGCTTTTTCTTATGCACCTGCCGCGGGGTCAGGGTGTTCTTGCGCCCGGCGAAGGGGTTCTCCCCGGTCTTCAGCTCCAGCCGGATGGGGGTGCCGCGGATCTGCAGGGCCTGACGGAAATAGTTGATCAGGTAGCGTTTGTAAGCATCCGGCAGGGCCTCGGTCTGATTGCCGTGGATGACGATCACCGGCGGATTGCGCCCACCCTGATGGGCGTAGCGCAGCTTGATCCGGCGGCCGTGGACCAGCGGCGGCTGGTGGTCGAATACCGCCTGCTCCAGCAGCCGGGTCAGCTCCGAGGTGGCCAGATCGCGCACCGCGTTGCGGTAGGCCTCGTCCACCAGTCCGGGCAGATTGCCGACGCCACTGCCGTGCAGGGCGGAGATGAAGCGCCAGGCGGCGAAATCGAGAAAGGGCAGGCGACGCTGCAGGCCGGCCTTGACCTGATCCCGCTCATGGCTGTCCATGCCATCCCATTTATTCACCGCCACCACCAGAGCGCGGCCGCTGTCGATGATATGACCGGCCAGGGTGGCGTCCTGCTCGGTCACGCCATCCCGTGCGTCCAGCACCAAAATCACCACATTGGCCGTGTCTATGGCTTGCAGGGTCTTGATGATGCTGAATTTTTCCACCGCCTCGCTGACCCGGGAGCGGCGCCGCACGCCAGCGGTGTCGATCAGGGTGTAGGCCCTACCATCGCGTTGGAAAGGGATGAAGATGCTGTCTCGGGTGGTGCCGGGCTGATCGAAGGCCACCACCCGCTCCTCGCCCAGCAGGCGGTTGACCAGGGTGGATTTGCCCACATTGGGCCGACCGACCACGGCGATCTTGACGCCCTCCTCGGTCGGCGACTCGTTGCTCAGGTCCGGCTCCGGCAGGCTCGCCAGTACTCGGTCGATGAGCGAGCGCACGCCGCGGCCCTGGCTGGCGGCAATGGGCACGGGCTCGCCCAGACCGGCGGCGTGGAACTCCAGCCGGGCGACATCGGTATCCATGCCATCGGATTTGTTCACCACCAGGGTGACCGGCTTGCTCAGCCGGCGCAGGCTGTCGATGATGCCCAGATCGCCGGGGGTGCAGCCGTCGCGGGCGTCCACCAGCAAGAGGATATGATCGGCCTCGGCGATGGCCAGACGCACCTGTCGCTCCATCAGCGGGTCTATGCCCTCGGCCTCGCCGCTGATGCCACCGGTGTCCACCAGCACATAGGGGAAGGCGCCCATCTTGCCGATGCCGTACTGGCGATCCCGGGTCAGACCCGGCAGGTTCGCTACCAGGGCATCACGACTCAGGGTGAGGCGGTTGAACAGGGTTGATTTGCCCACATTGGGGCGGCCCACCAGGGCGATGACGGGAAGCATCTTAGCTGCCGCCACCCAGGGTGATGGCGGCGAATTCACCACCATCACCGTAGATATAGAGGCGATCATCCACCACTCGCGGCGCGGCGGTGATCGGCTCGCTGCCCACCCGGGTGCGGGCGAGGATGCTGCCATCCTCGGGCTTGAGCCAGTGCAGATAGCCCTGATAATCCCCCGCCACCACATAGCCCATGAAGGGGATGGGCGCGGTCAGGCGGCGATACTGCATCTTGCTCTGGCGCCAGAGGGCGCTGGAGCTGGTGGGGTCGAAGGAAAGCACATGATCGCTGGCGTCGGTGACGTACAGCTGGGTGCTGTCGCCCCCCAGGCCGGAGTAGGACGACAGCTTCTGCCGCCAAAGGACGCTGCCGTCCAGGGTCGAGATGGCCGCCAGATCACCCTGGAAAGTCACCACATAGGCGTTGTCGCCAATCACCAGGGGATCGGCGTCGATGTCGGTCATGCGGTCCAGCTCGGTGCGGCCGCTGGGGGTCCCCAGGGTGATCTCCCAGTTGAGATTGCCCGAGATCAAGTCCAGCGAGGCCAGCTTGCCGTTGGCAAAGCCGGAGATGACGCTGGCGCCCTTGATCACCGGCGAGCTGTTGCCCCGCAGGCTCAGCACCGGCACCTCGTGGCCGTATTCCCAGCGGCGCTCGCCGCTGGCCGCATCCAGGGCCACCAGCTTGCCGTCGAGGGTGTGCACCACCACCACGCCCATGGCCACCCGCGGCACCGACAGCACCTCGCTGCTGACCCGAGCGCGCCAGCGCAGCTCGCCGTTGGCGGCGCTGAGGGCGAGGACCTCGGCCTTGCGCGTGCCTATCACCACCAGGCCATCGCCTACCCCGGGGCCGCCCGAGGCCGGCACATCCTGATCCACCCGCCACTGCACCGCACCGTTGCTGGCGTTGCGCGCTTCGACCTCGCCCTCAAACAATGGTGGGCGGAGAACGGCAAGCAGGTGATTTTTGGTGCC
>JADGBD010000217.1 GCA_015231665.1 Gammaproteobacteria bacterium | reverse complement strand
TTCAGCGCAAGTTGGCGGACTAGCAAAAAGACTCACTCCAGGCTGCAGGTTCAGGCCTATCTCGGCAACTACGAATCCTTCTTCTTCAACATCTTGCTCACATCGGACCAGCCGACGCGCAGGGGAGAATTGAGCCAGAGGTTGAGCTTGTCGCGAAAGCCTGGTGTCTGGGATGCCTCCTCGGGAGGTATGGCCAGGTCCCGTTCTCTCGGCGCCAGCTCCTCTTTGGCATCTGCCGGCAGCGGCGGCAGGCTTGGCCGCTGCGCAGGCTCCATGGGGTCGCTGAGGCCTTCGCGCAGTTCCGAGAGAGTCAGTTCCTCATCCGCCAGCTGTACCTGCTCCATCGCCATGGGCAGATCGGTGAGGCGGCCCTGGCTGTCGATGTGTTGCAGGCTCTGATCCAGCTCGGCCTGCATTTGCTCCAGGCGCTTGCGCATCTCTGGATCGCCCAGATCGGCGGTGCGTAGGAAGAATCCCACCTCTTCCTGCATTTGCACCACCGACTCGCGAACCCGGTGGCGGTACTGGCGCTCCTTTTCTTCCAGGACCTTGATGCGGGTGGCGATGGAGCGGGTGTTGGCCCCCAGTTCCAGCCGGGGCGCCGGGGTGCCGCGTTTGTACAGCAGCACCCAGAGCCCCACCATCAGCTGGGCGCGGTCGGCAAAGGTGGTGACAAAGTCCATCAGGCTCTTGCTGGTCTTGGGTAGCTCAAAGGTCTCGCTGGAGCCAGTGGCAATGCGGGTGATCTTGAGGATCAGCTGGAGGTTGTCGCGAATCCCCGGCTGCAGATCGCGTACCAGTGTCTCCGCCTTGCGACTGGATATCTTGCGGAAGTAGTCCGAGAGCTGGTCGTAATAGACCTCGGCGTAAACCGGCAGCTCGGGCCCGGTGGCCTCGGCGCCCATCACCGAATCCAGGCACTGATTGAGGTTCTCGATCAGGGTGGCCAGGCGCAGCACCTTTTTCAGGGCATCGCGGCGGTGATAGAGGTCATCCAGCAACTGCTTAGCCATAAACCTAGAAACCTCAGTTGACCGCTTATTTGCGGGGTTAACACCATGAGTATTTTTAACTCTACCTCTACTTGCAGTTTCACCCATAGGGTCAGAGCGCTACGCAGTGGATTGCACATTTTTCCGGGCGCATGGCGTCGTTGCAACTCCTTGGAAGGGAATAACCATTCCGCGTCGTTGCGCCTTGCCCTGCACCCGGAAAAACGCACACTCCACCCCGTCCAACTGAGGTTTCTAGGTTAAACGTTGCTTCTGCTCTTGACCCATTCCAGGATGTGCCGCCACTGGATCGCCTCACGTTCATTGACCCCTGCGGGCAGATCGACCAATGCCAGGCCCTGTTCAAAGGCATGGATGTAGTCCTGGCTATCGCGCAGGACGGCGATGACTGGAATCCGCAGCGCCTGGAGGAATTTCTGCAGGGTGCGAAAGATGATGGTGTTGGTCTTGACCCGATTGGCAATGATTGCCATGGGGATGGACTGCTGGCGCACCTTGGCGATGAAAAACAGGTCTTTGATGAAGTGCACCATGGCTTCTATGTCTATGGGAGACGGCATTACCGGGATGATCAGTATATCGGCCTCATGCACCAGTTTTTGAAGCTCAACGCCATGCAGAGCCGCAGGCGCATCCATGATCACCCATTGGGTCCCTGGCGGCAAGGGCAGCAACCAGCAGCGCGAGACGCTGACCTCATGCCGCAGGGCTGAAAGCGCAGGGATTTCACCTTGGGGAGATGCCGCCCTCAGCTGCAACCACTCGCTGGCTGAACCCTGGGGGTCGAAATCCACCACCAGAGTATGCGCCGACTGGGCGTGGAGGGCTGCAGCGAGATTGGTGGCGATGGTCGTCTTGCCACAGCCGCCCTTGGCGTTAATCACCAAAATGCGCTGGGGTTTGCCTGCCTCATCCTGAGTGGGATGGCCAAGGGCAGTAGTCATATCAAGATAAATTCAATTCAGACCATCTAACGATTATCGGGAGAGCGGCTAGACCCCGGAACCTGAAACATCTCTTGGGCGCCTGGGTACTGGGGACTCGTGAGTTGCCAAAGATGTTCCTGACAAAACGCAAAAAGCCGGCCAAGGCTGGCCGGCCTGATGGAGCGCGAAAGCGGATCAGGATTCAATCAGATCGCTGACTTCGCGCCTGCTGCGCCAATAGCCATAGGCTGCGCTGGCACCGATGCCGGCCAGCAACACCGGACCCCAGGCGCCCAGACCCAAGCCAAGCCCCAGGCTCAACCCCGTGCCCTTCCAGATGGTGCCACTGGCGGCTACGCCCTTGACAGTGGCACCGGTGGCAACCGCCGTCTGCGCTGCGGTAGCGCTACCCACCGTGGCAGCGGGAGCCGCAGTAAAGGCAATGGTCTGGGCCTTGACCAGGGGTGCCGATGCCTTGGCAACCGCAGCACCAGCACCAGAGGCCTTGGCAGTGGCAGCCGTACCGGCGACCTTGGCAGCGGCAACCTTGGCACCCGCACCAGCACCAGCGACCTTGGCCGCGGTGGCGCTGCCGGCTGGCTTGAGTACCAGCCAGGTGGAGGTGTTGCCGCCGGCAATGGCCGGGGCCTTGCCGATGACGAAGCTCTTACCCACCAGATTGGAGGACATGGCGGTGCCGTTGGCCATCTTCAGGGCAACCATTTCACTGGTGCCATTGGGCTGCAGGAACAGGGTGGAACCGGCGGCCTTGCCGGCCATCATCGGCTGCACCACGGTCACCTTCTGGCCCGTCAGGGAGGCTGCCTGCATGCCTTGGCGCACCCCTTCGAGCTTGATCAGGGTGGCGGAGCCGGCAGCGGTTTGTGCTGCACCGGCGGTCACCGGCTGAAAGATCATCCAGTTGTTCACCAGGCCGGCGCCAGCCATCATCGAGGGCTTGCCCACCGCCACTGTCTTGCCCACCAGGCTGGACAGTTCGGCAGCCTGACGCATGCCTTCGAGCTTGACGGCAACAGCCGAGCCGCCACCGCTGGGAGTCAGGGTGATGATGGCCTGATTGCCCGCACCGGCCGCCGTGGCTACCTTGCCCACGGTAAAGGTCTTGCTGCCGGAGGCCGCAAGGAGTTGAGTGACCTGATTTGCCCCATCGACCTGGGCCATGACGAGATTGGCTGGCATAACACCCTCAAAATTCAATAAAGCAAAGAAACCAACAAAGCAAATAGGTTGTTGGGATTGACAATCTGCAATGGATTGTCGCCCAATAGAAACCGCCAGAGCAAGTGCTTTTTATCAATCATTATTAGTAATTCTTGCCCAACTGATAACCCTTATCAATTAGGGCCTGATGATTTTGGATTGATAGCTTGCCCCTGAGGTTGTTACTGATGCGAATAGGTCTCAACAACCTCAGAAAACTCATCTCGACTGGATTATTTCGACCAAGCAGACACTAAAACCATGCCTAACCCACAAACCCTCATCAATCTGCCGCCGGGCGAAACCCTCCAACTCTGTGGCCCGGCCAAGATCAAGCAGATACCGCCAGCCGTCGCTTTGAGCAAGAGCAAGGCCGCTGCCCTCGCCCCCAAGACCTCAGCTGGCCTGTTCACTGGCGCCGGACCCAAGTCAGGGACCTTGGCCAAGAGCGCCACCGGCCTGGGCAGTAAACTGGCCAAAGGCTCCAGCAGCCTGTCCAAGGGCGCCGCCGGTCTGAGCAAGGCTGCAGCCATTCCCGGCATCGCCTCGGCTGGCGTTTTGCCCCTGGGCTCCTTGAGCAAGCTGTTTCTCGGCACTGGCGGGGCAAGCATCGGCCTGGGTTCTGGCGCCTTTGTCCTCACCCCGCTACTTACCCTGGCGGGTGTGGGGCTGGGAGCTTTTGTCATCTACCGGCGCTCCCGCGCCATGATGCTCAAGGCGGAATCCAGCAAACTAAAACAAAAGGCCAAGATCCTCGACCAGCAAAGTGAAAAACTCTGGCCCATAGGCTTTTAGTGCTGACGCACTGACCAGGGATAGCGCCAGAGTAAAACACTCAGCTTATTGCACAATGGAATTAGCGCAATGGAATGGGTAATGGAGAAATAAAAAAGCCGACGCCAGCGACGTCGGCTTAGTCGGCTTGAATGGAAGCTTCCGCTCTAGGATTGGGCGCTGAAACCACCAATCTTGGCTTCATGTTCGACGATGATTTCCTCCAGCCGCGCCTTGCTCTCTCTGAGCTTTTGAATGTCCTCGTTCAACTGCTCGCGGTACTGCTCG
>JADGBD010000216.1:511-4244 GCA_015231665.1 Gammaproteobacteria bacterium | reverse complement strand
TGCCAAAGCGCTTGACATCAGAGGCCTCATAGAAGGTCGGGCTTCAGCCCGATAGCCGTTGGTAGGGCGATGCCAAAAGCAACCGCTGCTTCAGCCAGGCAGCAGGGCCTTAGTCGCCCTGGCGGGCGACAGTCGGGCTGAAGCCCGACCTACCGGCTCTCTGCGTCCTCTAGCTTTCAACCAGCCCGGCCCCGTCAGCTCAATCGATGTCGAAATCGTAGCTGATGGATTCGGTGGGCTCCTGCAATAGGTAGCCCTGGAGGTAGTCCACGCCGGCGCTCCAGAGGGTGCGCAGGCAGTCGGCTTCTTCCACCTCGCCGGCAATTACCTTGATCCCATGGGCGTGGGCCAGATCGCAGATGGCAAACAGCTTGCGCTGGCGCTGGGGGTCGCTGTCCAGATGCTTCAGGTAAGAGGCGTCGAGCTTGATGTAATCCAGCGGCAGGTGCTTGATCAGGCTCTCGTATTTGGCGAGTACGCCGAAGCGGTTGATCGCCAGGCGGCAGCTGATGCGCTTGAGCCCCTTGATCAACTCGCGGGCGCGGCTGGGGTTGCTGCGCACGTCCTTGTCCGCCAGTTGAAAGCTTAGCCAGGGGCCGCGTGCCTCCTGGCTCTGCAGGCAGTCGCAGATCCAGAGCAGCAACTGCTCATCGCGGATGCTGTCGGCGGAGAGCTGGATGAACAGGTTGAGCCGTTGTTTTTTGTCGCGCTGGCGGGCCAGCTCGGCGATCGCCTGCTGGATCACCCAGCGGTCGATGGCGGCCATTCTGCCGTGGGCCTGGGCCTGCTCAAGGAAGCTGGCGGGCAGCAGGGTCTGACCGTCGCTGCCGAGCAGGCGCACGAGCACGGCGTAATTCTCGCGCGAATCGCCCTTGAGGCTGACCACCGGCTGGTAGAACAGGCGGAAGCGATTGGCTGCCAGGGCGGTGTCGATCTGCTCCAGGATCTGCACCAACGCCTCGCGCTCGGCCTGGTCATCAGCGGAGTTGCCGCCAGCGAGGTTGTCCTGGTGCCAGCGCCAGTCGCCGGGACCGGCACGGCGGGCGTTCTCGCAGGCGCTGAAGGCGCGGTCGAGGAACTCATCGGCGCTGTCGATGTGACGGCCGCCCTCAGCCAGACCCAGGCTGAACTGAGGCCGCAGGCCGGCGGCCAGAGGGGTGACGAAGGTCTTGTGCTGCAGCCGCTGGATCAGACTTTCGGCGAGATTGGCGCTGAGTCCCTTGTCCTGATGGCGCAGGAGCAGGGCGAAGCTGTGATCGCCGATGCGCGCGAACAGGCCGGCCTGTTCTTTCAGTGCGGCCAGTTCGGCGCCAATCTCTCCGAGCAGCTTGCTGCTGGCGCGCTCGCCGGCGCGGGCGCGGATGCTGGCCATGTTGCCTATGTCCAGGTAGAGCAGATTGCCGGGCTTGCCCTGCTGCAGTTGCGGCAGCAGTTCATCGAGCTGATGGATGAAACGGTGGCGGCTGGACAGGCCGGTTTCCTGGTCGTAATCCGACAGCAGCTGCAGACGCTGCTCTACGGCGCGGGCCTTGCTGAGGTTGCGGATGCTGATCTGGGTGCAGGCCTGGCCCTGGTAGCTCGCCGGCAGGTAGTTGATCAGGGCATCAAAACGATGGTATTCCTGGCTGTGCATGCACAGCTCCACCTCGCCGCTGGCCTGGTTGTCGGCGATGAGGTGGAGCAGGTGCTCCAGGTCCTGATGATCGCGGTGGGCGGTGAGTTTGCGCAGGGGCAGGCCGATGAGTTCATCGCCCTCGATGAAGCCGAACAGGTCCTGATAGGCGCGATTGACCTGCAGATGGCAGCCGTCGGCGAGGTAGGCGATGGCCTCCTGGCTGTTGTGGATCAGGCTGTTGAAGCGCTCCTGGGTCTCGCTCAGACGCTGGCGCAGCAGGCTGGCCTGACGGCTTTGCTCCAGGCTGGCCAGCTCGCGGCGGAACACGGCGCAGAGCAGGGCGCTGTCGTCCTCGGGGATGAGATCGCGGGCGCCCAGGGCGAGGGCCTCGCTGAGGTATTGGGGATCGCGCTGGCGGTCCACCAGAATCACCGGTAGATCGGGCTGCAGCCGGGCTACCGCCTGGAGCACGGCGCGGCCATCGAACCCGCCCTCATGCTCAGTTTGGTTGCAGATGAGGATATCCACATTGTGCTTGCGCAGGGCCTTTTCCAGTCGCGCCGGCTGGGTCAGCACCTGGGGATGGATGCTGAACCCGGCCTGACGCAGGGCCGCGGTCTGGGCCTTGGGCACGTCAAGGTCGGTGTCCAGCAGCAGCAGGCTGATGGTGGCCGAACTTGGGGTCGGATTCTGGCTCACGCAGGGGCCGGGGTGTCGTTGCTGCCCCCGTCTTCACAGCCCTCCGACAGGGACAGCTCCTCGTAGCTGAAGATGTTGAAGGCGGCGCTGCCCTCCAGCAGCTGCAGAACACGCACATGGATCTGCAGATTGGGGTTGATCAGGATGATCTCCTGGTCCTCGCGGAAGGCCAGGGGCGGTGCGGCCAGGCGCGGCAGGCGGGTCTGTTCGTCCTCGCCGAGGAGGATGCAGTGCTGGATCAGGCTGTCCGGACGGTGATTGAGACGCGCCTGAATCGGGAAACTGGTGCGCGAGATCAGCGCCAGCCCGAGCAGGGTGTACTCGCGCTCGTACTTCATCCAGCGACTGACGGCGATGCTGAACAGGCGCGGATTGTTGTCGTTGCGGATGCCGAGGAGCTCGCCCACCTTGATCGCCGGGGCATCCTGGTCGTGCCAGCGGATGCAGTAGCCGCCCGCGCTCTCGTTGATGATCTGGTAGTTGAGCGGGGTCACCGCAGTGTCGTCCTGCCAGGTCCAGGACGGCTTGCCAGATTCGTGTTCCAGATAAATCAGCTCGTCGATGTGGGTGATGTCGGACTCGTTGATTTTCCAGAAGTTGGAATCCAGGTCCACCACCATGTCGGAATTCTCGTCCACCCCGCTGATTCGGCTGGCGATGTCCGCCGGCAGCACCGGGCTGCCGTTGGCGTGCTCCATCTGGGCCTTGTGCAGGATCATATAGATTTGCTTGATGCCGACCACCAGGGCCAACTCGAACCTGAGGTTGGTGCGTGAGCTATGCCGCGGCGGCACCGTCCGCCAGACAAAATTGAGGTGGTCCAGGGTCTTGGTGCTGATGCCCTCGACCTCATGCTGACCGCTGAGGTTGTTGAGCTTGGCCTGGGCGCGCAGCTGCACCAGGTTTTGCAGCAACGGCCGGGTGTCCAGACTCAGGGATGCGCGGGTGGTCTGTGCCTCCTTGCTCAACAGGGATAGGTGCAAAGGCGGGGTGTTGCGCTCCAGGTCCAGGGCAAACAGGCCGTCCTGGCTATCGCTGTTGCTGGGCTGAGTCAGATGTACCTGCTCGACCCAGTCAGGCAAGCGTTCCAGCACCAGCAATATATCCTGCTGGCGCAGGCGGTAGTGATCGCTGAGGCTAAACAGCAGGATTTGCTTGTAAAGGTTATCCAGACGAGTGACTTGTGGCTGCTCGCCCAGGCTGTTGGGCAGCTCCATGTGCTCCAGCTGACAGGCGCGGGCGGCGGTGAAGATTTGGTGGGTCTCCTGCCAGAAACTGCGCGGGTAGTTGTGGTAGGTGATGGCGATCTGGCGCAGACAGGCGAGATGCAGCTGCAGCACCCGATGCATGCTCAGGGCCAGGTCTTTCTTGGCACTGCGCTGGGCCAGTTGGTCGCGCAGCAGGGTCTTGAAGCTCAGC
>JADGBD010000216.1:0-487 GCA_015231665.1 Gammaproteobacteria bacterium | reverse complement strand
CTCGGCTGAGCTGGGCGACCTTGCGGTCGCGTTCCTTGAGGGGAAAGCTGCTGTTGAGGTAATACTTTTCCAGCCGGCGGGCGTTACGCAGCACCGGCTGAATGAACAGCTGGGCCAGTTCCAGGCGCAGGCCGCGCTCCAGGCTGATGCGGTTGCAGTGGTGCAGTACCTTGTAGAGCTCATGGGCGGCCCGCCCCAGCGGATGGTTGCTGAGTCCATCGATCCAGGCCTGGGTGGCTTTAGGGCTGGTGAGGAAGCTGCCGTTTTGCGGTGGGGTTTGCGCCGGAAAGCTGATCAGGTGCAGGGTAGGGGTGTCCATGGGCGTGCTGCGCGGGTTTTCAGGGAAACAGGCGGGGGATTTTAGCACCGAACTGGGCTAACCCGGCCAAGCCGAAGCCAAAAAAGGACGCAGAGGTCACAAAGAAGCGCAGAGTACGCAGAATTTGTTCTTGTGTGACGGGGTAACGGCTCTTCAGCTCTGCGATCT
>JADGBD010000215.1 GCA_015231665.1 Gammaproteobacteria bacterium | reverse complement strand
CCTCAGCCGAACTGTCCCGCCATGGGGATACATATATTGATAGATGTCAGGCCGCTGGATTCAGGTAGAATCGACGGAAATTTGACTGGCAGGTTGGCGCTGCGCCAGGCAATGGAAAAAGGATGAAAAAAATCTATTGCTTTTATGATCTTATTCGCTATTATTAAGCCAAGTTCTGAACTAGCGAGACTCATGGGCAATCAACGATGGGACAGCCATGTTTTCAATCTTAGGCAAAAAATCGAAGCAAACCATAGGCTTGGATATTACATCCACGACCGTAAAGCTGCTCGAACTGGCGCAGTCGGGGAGTAAATACCGTGTTGAGAGCTACGCCGTGGAGCCTCTCTCACCCAACGCCGTGGTGGATAAAACCATCGCCGACGTGGATGCGGTGGGAGATGCCATCCGCAAGGTGGTGGCTCGATCGGGCACCAAAGCCACCCATGCCGCGGTTGCCGTGTCCGGGGCGGCGGTCATCACCAAGGTGATCACCATGCCCGCCGGCCTCAATGACCGCGAGCTGGAAAGCCAAATCAGCCTGGAGGCGGACCAGTACATCCCCTACCCGCTGGAAGAAGTGAATCTCGACTTCGAAATCATCGGTCCCAATGCGCGCATGCAGGATCAGGTGGATGTGCTCCTCGCCGCCTGCCGCAGCGAGAATGTCGATGCCCGGGTCGCCGCCCTCGAACTGGCCGGGCTCAAGGCGGCGGTGGTGGACATAGAATCCTACGCCATGGAGCTGGCCTGCTCGGTGCTCGCCGAGGGCTGGCCCAACCAGGGCGAAGGCATGACCGTGGCCGTGGCCGATGTCGGCGCCACCAACACCACCCTCTCGGTACTGCACAACAACACCATCATCTACACCCGCGAACAGAATTTCGGCGGCCTGCAGCTCACCGAAGAAATCCAGCGCCGCTACGGCCTGTCCATGGAAGAGGCCGGCATGGCCAAGCGTCAGGGCGGTCTGCCGGATAACTACGTTCCCGAAGTCCTTGAGCCCTTCCGCGAGGCCATGGCCCAACAGATCAACCGCGCCCTCCAATTCTTCTATTCCGCCAGCCCCTACAACCACATCGACCTGTTGGTGCTGGCCGGGGGCACCTCCGCCCTGTCGAATATCGACAAATTCATTGAAAAGCGTGTGGGCGTACCCACCGAAGTGGCCAACCCCTTCACCAACATGGCCATGTCCAACAAGGTGAAGGCCAAGGCCCTGAGTAACGATGCCCCGGCGATGATGATCGCCTGCGGCCTGGCACTGAGGAGCTTTGACTGAAATGGCACGCATTAACCTACTGCCCTGGCGCGAGGAACAGCGCCAGCAACAGCAAAAGGAGTTCGGCATCATCGCCGGCGGCGCCGCCGGTCTGGTGTTGCTGCTGATCGGTGTTGCTCATCTAATGATCAACGGTCAGATCGACTACCAGAACGGCCGCAACCAGCTGCTCAAGGATGAGATTGCCGTGCTCGACAAGCGCATCAAGGAAATCAAGGACATCGAAGATGAAAAGGCCCGTCTGCTGTCGCGCATGGAGGTCATCCAGCAGCTGCAGCAGAGCCGGCCGCAGATCGTCCACCTGATGGACAAGATGATCGACGCCCTGCCGGAAGGCACCTTCCTCACCTCCCTCAAGCAGGACAACGACAAGGTCGCCCTCGACGGCAAGGCCCAATCCAATGCCCGGGTATCCGCCTTCATGCGCGGCATCGAACGCTCCGAGTGGCTGACCAACCCCGCCCTCAGCGAGATCGTTGACCGCGACCGCAACAGCACCGGCCTGTTCGTCTTCAAGATGAACCTGCAGCAGGCCAACCCCAAGGCCAAGGAGGAATAAGTCATGACCCTGGACGACATCAACAACCTCGACCCCAAGGAAATCGGCATCTGGCCCTGGCCGGCCAAGCTGGCGGTGATCCTCGTCGTCTGCGCCGGTCTGGCCTATGCCGGCTGGTACTTCCACCTGGAAGAACAGATGATGAACCTGGAAAAGGTCCAGAAAGACGAACTCAACCTGCGCAAGGACTTTGAAACCAAGCAGGTCAAGGCTGTCAATCTGGAGCGCTACCGCCAGCAGCTTGCCGACCTCAAGGAATCCCTCGGCACCATGCTCCAGCAGCTACCCAACAAGACCGAAGTGCCCGCCCTGCTGGTGGACGTCTCCCAGACCGGGCTGGCCGCTGGGTTGGAGTTCAAGCGCTTTCAGCCTGCCGGGGAGAGAAAGCTAGAGTTTTACGCCGAGCTGCCCATCAACATCGAAGTGGTCGGCAACTACCACCAGTTTGGCGACTTTGTCAGCGGCCTGGCCTCGCTGCCGCGCATAGTCACCATCCACAACATCAACATCACGCCCATCGGCGGCGGCAAGGGCGGCCAGCAACTCAATCTCAAGGCCGTGGCCAAGACCTACCGCTATCTGGACGAGTCTGAAACGCCCAAGCCCGCGGCCAAGGGCAAGCCAAAGCCAAAGGGAAGGAAGTAATCGCCATGGTCAGAATGACGCAAATTCCTCAAATCCTCGCCACCCCTGGCCGCTTGCTGCTCATCGGCGCGGCGGCGCTGAGTCTCGCTGGCTGCCTGGGTGGTGACATGCACGACCTGCGCGCCTACGTCGCCGAGGTCAAGGCCCGCCCGGCGCCGGAAATCGAACCCCTGCCCGAGATCAAACACGTCGAAGGCTTCATCTACAGCGCCCGCGACCGCCGCGACCCCTTCAGCCCCGACATGGGCATGGGTCAGGAGAAGGCGGAAGAAGTCAGCGGCGGCACCGGCCTGCGGCCCGACCCCAACCGGCGCAAGGAGGAACTGGAGCAGTTCCCCCTGGATACCCTGCGCATGGTCGGCACCCTGGATCAAAAGACCCAGGTCTGGGCCCTGATCAAATCCCAGGACGGCGTCATCCACCGGGTTCAGCCGGGTAACTACCTGGGCCAGAACCACGGCCAGATCAGCCAGATCGGCGAAGAAAAAATCGACTTGACCGAAATCGTTTCGGACGGTCGGGGCGGATATCAAGAACGTCAGGCCAGCATCGGACTGGCCGGCGGGGAAAAATAGGGGAGCCCATCAATGAGCATGTCAATGAGCACACCATCAACCACTGTCGGAAGCCTAATTATGAACAGGAAATCACGCCTTATGAGCAGACTGCTGGCACTCCTCGCCCTGACTGGCCTGATACCCTCAGTGCTGCAGGCAGCCGCCATCCAGGACATCTCCTTTGCCGCCCTGCCGGGGGACAAGGTGCAGATCACCGTCAAGGCCGATGGCGCCCTGCCGCAGCCCGCCAGCTTCAATACCGACAACCCGCCCCGCCTGGCGATAGACTTCAACAAGGTCGGCAGCCAGGTCTCCAAACAGCCCATGGCCGTGGGACTGGGGCTGGTGCGCAGCGTGCAAACCCTCGCCGCAGGGGATCGCACCCGGGTCGTGGTCAACCTCAGCGCCGCCGCTCCCTATGAGGTGCGCGCCAACGGCAATGAAACCATCATCACCGTATCCGGCGGCACCAACGAAGGCATGGCCGACGCCGGCGCCAGCCAGCCCAGCAAAGGCCCCGCCAGTCGCTCCATGGCCGGCAACAATTACGGCGTGCGCAACATCGACTTCCGCCGCGGCCCCTCCGGTGAAGGACGCCTGCTTGTCACCCTGTCTGACCCCAATGCGGTGGCCGACATGAAAAAGCAGGGCGCCGACATCATCGTCAGCGTGCCCAACAGCCGCCTGCCGCCCCAGCTGATGCGCAAGCTCGACGTCACCGACTTCGCCACCCCGGTACAAACCATCAAGGCCGAACCCGATGGCGCCAACACCAAAATCACCATAGAAGCCACCGGCATCTACGAACACCTGGCCTACCAGACCGACAACGAATACGTCGTCGAACTGCGCCCGCTCACTGCGCAGGAAGAGGCCCAGATGCGCGAAAAAAGCTACACCGGCGAGCGCCTCTCCCTCAACTTCCAGGACATCGAAGTGCGCTCCGTGCTGCAGTTGCTGGCAGACTTCACTGGCATGAATTTGGTGGTTAGTGATGCAGTGACTGGAAACATTACCCTGCGTTTGCAGAATGTGCCTTGGGATCATGCGTTGGATATTATTCTGAAGTCCAAGGGATTGGATATGCGGCAGAAAGACAATGTTATGCGCATAGGGCCGGCTGCGGAAATTGCTGCTGCTGAGAAATTGGAATTGGAATCCATGAAGCAGGTAGAGGATCTGGCACCGCTGCAAACCGAAT
>JADGBD010000006.1:17060-21338 GCA_015231665.1 Gammaproteobacteria bacterium | reverse complement strand
CAACCTCGGCCCCCGCCTGCTGCTGAGCCTCTTGCTCCTGCTGCCGCAGCCGGCCCTGAGCCTGGATCTGGACCTGCAACTGCCGGATATCGGCGATCCGGCCGATGCGGTGATGTCCCCCACCGCGGAAAAGCGGCTGGGACGTGCCTTCATCAACAGCCTGCGCCAGCGTGAGCGCTTTATCGATGAGGCGGTGTTCAGCGACTACATCCGTGATCTGGGCCGCGACCTGGTGGCCAAGAGCGGCGCCTCGCCACGGGATTTCAGTTTTCACCTCATCGAAAACCAGGCGGTCAACGCCTTTGCCGGCCCCGGCGGCCACATTGGCGTGTTCACCGGACTGATTCTGACCACCGAATCCGAAGACGAACTGGCCTCGGTCATGGCCCATGAGATCGCCCACGTCACCCAAAAACACCTGTTCCGCGCGTTTCACCGTGCCCAGCAAATGAGCACACCGGCCGCGGTAGCCCTGCTCGCCGCGGTGCTCATCGGCGTGGCCGGCGGCAATGCCGACCTGGGTCGCGCCGCCATCACCGGGGTGCAGGCAGGGATGATGCAGGATCAGATCAACTACACCCGCCACAACGAGGAAGAGGCCGACCGGGTGGGCATAGACCTGCTCGCCAAGTCCTCCTTCGACCCCCGCGCCATGCCCGCCTTCTTCGGCAAGATGGCCAAGGCCAACCAGGCCTACTCCACCCAGCTGCCGGAATTTCTCCGCACCCATCCGGTGACCAGCAACCGCATCGCCGATGCCCAGGGCCGCGCCGAGAAATACCCCTACAAACAGCGTCAGGATTCCATCCGCTACCACCTGCTGCGCGCCTGGCTCAAGGCGCGCAGTTTCAACCGACCCAGCAAGGCGGTGGAGCATTTTCAGGCCACCCTCAAGAGCGGGCGCTACCGCAACAAGGAAGCGGAAGAATTCGGTCTGGCCATCGCCCTGATGCAAAAACGCGAGATGGCGCAGGCCGGCCAGATCCTGCGCCGCCTGCTGGAGGCGCGCCCCAGCAGCATCGAATACCGCCTGAGCCTGGCCGAGGTGGAGCAAAAGCAGGGCAAGGCCGCCGCCGCCCTGCAGCTCATCGATGCCGGGCTGGCCCAGCGACCGAGCAATCGCGCCCTGCTGTTGGGCAAGGTCAGCCTGCTGGAGCAGACCAACAAGCCCGCCCAGGCAGCCAAGCTGCTGCTGGAACTGACCACTGACCACCCGCAAGATCCCGAGCTGTTTCAGCGCCTTTCCCGCGCCGAGGCACGCAGCGGCAAGGAATCCCTGGCCTACAGCCACATGGCCGAACACTACTATCTGCTAGGTGAGTTGAAACTGGCGATTCATCAGCTGGAACGGGCACTTGGCGGCAATCCCTCGGACTTCGAGGCGGCCAAAATGGCCGCACGCCTGCGCCAGATCAAGCAAGAGGACGCCGATCTGCAGCGACTAAAACAGCGCTAATGGGTGAAAAACAGCATATCAGGCTTTTCTAACATACTAATTAATAAAGCTATTGGTGCTTGCCTTGCGCGCTCAATCCAGTATCCTAGGGCCACTTGACGCGACTTCCCCTGCAAGTGGCTCGAGAAAAAACCACCCCGAGGAGGACAGGCCTGCGAGCTTTCGCGGAACCTGATCAGCTTACCCTTGCCTAACCAGGTCCAGCCTGAGCGGCTGGGTAGCCCAACTATTTTTGGCAACTCTTCAGGCCAGTGCGTCTGAGCAAAGTGAATACAACCCCAATTGGAGATACGAGTATGAGTATTAACCTGAAACGCCGTGTTCTACTCAAGGGCAGCCTGGCCGCCAGCACCCTGGGTGTAGCCGCCGGCGCCGGCCTGCTGGCCCCCCAAGCCGTTCTCGCCGCCTGGAACACCGATGCCTTCAAGGCCAAGACCGAAGCCGATGCCATGACCGCCATGTTCGGCGCCACCGAAGCTGAAGCCAGCGGCGCCATCGACGTCAGCGCCCCTGAAATTGCCGAAAACGGCGCCGTGGTGCCGATCAAGGTCGAAACCAGCCTCAAGGCCGAAAGCATCAGCATTGTCGCCCCCAACAATCCCAGCCCCATGGTCAGCTCTTTCGCCCTCGGCGAAGGCGCCCAGAGTTTTGCCTCCACCCGCATCAAGATGGGCAAGACCGGTGATGTCATCGCCGTGGTCAAGGCCGACGGCAAGCTCTACAGCGCGCGCAAGAGTGTCAAGGTCACCATCGGCGGTTGCGGCGGCTAAGCGCCCTCCGTCTCTACATCCATACCGAAGATTACGAGGAACTCATCCATGGCTAACAGCATGAAAATCCGCGCCAAGTCCAAAGACGGCGTGGCGGACGTCAAGGTACTCATCACCCATCCGATGGAAGGCGGCGGTCGTAAGGACCCCAAGACCGGTAACGATATTGAACCCCACTTCATCCAGGACGTGGTGTTTGAAGTCAACGGCAAGGCCGTGATCACCGCCAGCCTCAGCGGCGGCGTCTCCAAGAACCCCTACCTGAACTGCAAGGTCGCCGCCAATGCTGGCGATACCCTCAAGGTCAGCTGGACCGACAACAAGGGTGAAACCGACACCGCCGAAGCCGCCGTAGGCTAAGGTCTCCGCGGGCGGCATCCGCGGATGTCGCCCGTCTTTTCCAGCGGCCAGCTATCAACGGCCAACCGCCAGCCAGCCCCCCTTCTGCGCGATCTTGAACACAGGCTTTGCCCCTGTGTCTCTCAGCTTCGCTTTCTGCTGTTTCCGAATATTAGAATCTAATAAGATTAGAATGATGTAACATATTGAATCCCAAGTGAAATTTTTAGATTATTGATTGACATCAAAGCGCCATACAGATAACTTCCCCCTAGGTTCTGAACCGCGTACAAGCGCCTCCTGAAGGCACGGACGGCTCAAACCCTCTCGACATTCAACCCGCAGACAGGGATGCTTTTTTGGGCCTAGCCCAAATACCCAAGTCAGATTCCGCCAGTGACAGGAATATCCAGGCAGATTGCAAACTGAAGAACCTGGCCTCGTTCCCGTGTTCGAAAGAAATACAATTAAATCAAACCATTAATTTGATCACACCTTATCTGGAGAAACGCCACATGATGCGCACACTCTTCACCGCCATCCCCCTGGCGGCCGCTTTGGTCACCGCCCTGCCGGTGGCTGCCGAGGACCCCGCCGAGGTCCTGCGCGGGCTGATCGACAAGACCAGCGCGCCCTATCTGATGCAGAGCGAACAAAACCTGATGATGATGGAGGACAACCCGGCCCTCTGGACCGCGGAAGAAGGCGAAAAGCTGTTTCGCTTCCCCCGCGGCAACAACCTGGTCTCCCTGGAGACCTGTGACTTCGGCAAGGGCCCCGGCGTACTTGAAGGTGCCTATGTGGAGATGCCCCGCTACTTCGAAGACACCGGCAAGGTGATGGATCTGGAAACCCGCCTGATCCACTGCATGAAGACCATCCAGGGCTTCCAAGATAGTGATGACGCCATCAAGAAACGCCACGGTTCCGACAGTGACCACATGAAGCTGCAGACCTACATCGCCTCCAAATCCAACGGCATGCCTTGGAATCCGCCGATGAATCACCCCCTGGAAAAGGCCATGCGGGATGCCGGCGAGGTCATGTTCTACCGCCGTGCCGGCTCCCATGACTTCAACTGCGCCACCTGCCACGGAGATAACTCCAAGCGCATCCGCGCCTCGGTATTGCCCGACATTCACACCCCCGAGGAGTGGACCAAGGCTATTTCCTGGCCCGCCTTCCGCGTCGGCCATGACCATGTCCGCAGTACCCAGCACCGTGTGCGTGGTTGTTACTGGCAGATGCGCCAAGCCAGCGTGGCAGCAGGCTCAGACGCCTCCATCGCAATGATTTCCTTCTGGACCGATGCAGCGCGCGGTCAACCCGCCATCATCCCCGACATGAAGCGCTGATCCCGGCCATCACAGGAGAACCCAAAATGAAAAAAATCCTCAGCTACCTCGCTCCGGCCTTCACCGCCCTGGCCCTGATCACCGCCTCAGCCCAGGCAGCAGAACCGGCCAAGGCCAAGGTTGATTACACCAAGATGACGCCACAAGAGTTGGCGGAATACCTGATCTTTGACGCCAAGGGCTTCAAGCTGGACATGCCGGTACAGGAAGGCGGCACCGCCGAGCAGCGCATGATCCAGGACGAACTGCAAAAGGTCTGTACCCAGACCCGCAACAAGCCAAGCCCCGATCAGGCCGGCAAGATCCTCGCCGATGCCCGCGCCTCGATCAAATACCCCGAGGGTGGCATCAAGCTGGG
>JADGBD010000006.1:0-16960 GCA_015231665.1 Gammaproteobacteria bacterium | reverse complement strand
CCGACATCATGGCCTATCTGCTCGATCCTGAGTCGCCGGTCAACCACTGATCTCGACCGCCCCTCAGGCATTCGCCAAAACCACCGGCGCCCCAGGGCGCCGGTTTTTTTGCTGGGCGAAACCCCAAGGCTGACGCATACTCCAAGCTACAGACTCCGCCGAGCGAGCACAGACCATGCGCCAGATCATCCCTCAGACCCTCATAAGGGTCATCCACGCAGCGAAAGCCCGGATCATGCAACCCCTCTTGACCGCTTCGGGACTCGGGACCCGGGACTCGGGACTCGGAAATTGCCACAGCCCCGGTAGCCTGGATGAAGCAAAGCGGAATCCAGGGAGGCCCTGCCCAGTGGCAACCCCGGATTCCGTTGCACTCCATCCGGGCTACCAGCGCTCAGTCGCTACCGCAACTTTCACAGTCATCCTTTTGCTTCTCCTCAGCCCCAGCCTGCAGGCTGCCGAACTGGCCGGACGGGTGCTGAATGTGCCCAGCGGCGAGCAGATCGAACTGCTTGGCGAGCAGGCGCGTTTTTTCGTCCAGCTCCAGGGGATTGAGCTGATTGAGGCCAAGCCTCGTCTGCGCAAGGCGGCGCAGGATCGGCTCAAAGGTTTGATCGCCGGTCGTTTTGTTCAGGTCAGCATCGACGGCGAGCGGCGCAATGGCCAGCTGCTGGGTTTCGTCAATTGGGGTGGACAGGAGGTCAACCTCACCCTGGTGGCCGATGGCTTGGCGCTGGTGCGACCGGAGCAACTGGACGATGCGCGCCTGCGCCTGTATCAAGCTGCCGAGGCGCAGGCCAAGCAACAGCGCCTGGGGGTCTGGTTCGAGCCGGCCAAACCGGCCCGTTCATTGCTCCCGCATTAGCTCCAATGCCTGCTTTTGCTCCGCCAGGGCGGCGGCGAGCTGCTGCTCGAGAATGCGAAAGGCCTTGAGCTGGGCACGCTGATAGGGGGTGTCAGGATCGTTGCCGATGAGGGTGATGCGGGCATCACAATAGGCCAGGTCCGCCTCCAGTTCGCTGAGCATCACGCTCATGCACAGAGAGTCGGGGGCGATATTGCTGAGACTGGACTCGGCCATGATCTGATTTCCGCTGATGTTATGTTGCTCGGGACGCGTGAGTGGCCATGCATGGGCTCTGGATTGGCCTGAAACAAGCCTGTCGAATCCCTGGCCTTATGCTACTCTTTCGCCTGAACAGGGCAACCACCAAGAGCCATCTTAAACAACCCAGATTCGGCGTGATCACAACAACCCCATTCATCCATCCGCAACCCGGTGCGCCTGGCGATTCAGGCAGAGGGGATTTGCCTTGAGCCTGATCGAACGCTTCAAAGCCAGCTCGGCCCTGTTTGGCGCCAATGCGGCCTTTCTCGAAGACCTCTACGAGTCTTACCTGCGCGATCCCGAGACCGTCTCGCCGGAATGGCGCAAGCACTTCGCGCGCTGGCAGGAGAGCGCCAACGACCCGCCGGATACCGCCCATGGCCCGATTCAGGCCAACTTCCGCCGCCTGGCGCGGGAGAAACGCAGCGGCAAGAATTGCCCCCAGGTTCTGCCACCAGCGGCGGCTGAGAAGCAGGCAGCGGTGCTGCGCCTGATCAATGCCTATCGAGTGCGCGGCCACCAAAACGCCAACCTCGATCCGCTGAATCTGCGCGAGATGGAGCCCATCGCCGATCTCGAACCCAGCTACCACAACCTCACCAGCGACGACCTCCAGGCGGTGTTCAACAGCGGCTCGCTGGTGGGGGCGGATCGCATGCGCCTGAGCGAGATCATCGAGTTTCTGCGCCTGGTCTACTGCGGCTCGGTGGGCTCGGAATACATGCACATCACCGACACCCGGGAAAAGCGCTGGATTCAGAAGCGCCTGGAGGGCTACAAGGCCCGGCCGGAGATTGACGACAACGACAAGCGCTGGCTGCTGACCCTGCTCACCGCCGCCGAGGGCATCGAAAAATTCCTCCACAGCAAATACGTCGGCCAGAAGCGCTTCTCCCTGGAGGGCGGCGAGTCCCTCATCCCCCTGCTCGATGAATTGATCCAGCGCGCCGGCAGCAAGGCCATGGAAGAGGTGGTCATAGGCATGGCCCACCGCGGTCGGCTGAACGTGCTGACGAATATCCTCGGCAAGCCGCCGGAGGCCATCTTCGGTGAATTCGAGGGACGTGGCCCGAGTAACAGCCAGATGAGCTCGGGCGATGTCAAATACCACATGGGCTTCTCCACCGACATCGACACCCCCGGCGGCATAGTCCATGTCGCCCTGGGCTTCAACCCCTCCCACTTGGAGATCATCAACCCGGTGGTCGAAGGCTCGGTGCGCTCGCGCCAGCACCGCCGCGGCGACCACAAGGGCGACAAGATCCTGCCGGTACTGATTCACGGCGACTCTTCCTTCGCCGGTCAGGGGGTGGTGATGGAGACCCTGAATCTATCCCAGGCCCGCGGCTTCACCACCGGCGGCACGCTGCACCTTGTGATCAACAACCAGATCGGCTTCACCACCAGCAATCCGCTGGATACCCGCTCCACCACCTACTGCACCGACGTGGCCAAGATGGTCCAGGCGCCCATCTTCCACGTCAATGGCGACGACCCCGAGGCGGTGATCTTCGTCACCCGCCTGGCGCTGGATTTCCGCATGCAGTTCCACAAGGATGTGATCATCGATCTGGTCTGCTACCGCCGTCACGGCCACAACGAGGCCGACGAGCCCTCGGTGACCCAGCCGGAGATGTACAAGAAGATCCGCCGCAAGACCCCCACCCGCGCCTACTACGCCGAGCAACTGCTCAGCCAGGGGGTGATCCGCCAGGAAGACGCCCAGGCCATGGTGGAGGACTACCGCAGCTCCCTGGAGCAGGGCCGGGTGGTCGCGCGACCGGTGCTCTGCGGCCTGCGCTCCCTCTACGGGGTCAACTGGAAGCCCTTCCACAACAACAGCTGGCTGACCCCGGCGGATACCTCAGTGCCCCTGGAGCAACTGCAAGCACTGGCGCTGAAACTGCTGCAGCTGCCCGAGGGCTTCGAGCCCCACGCCCGGGTGGAGCGGATTCTGGAGGATCGCCGGCGCATGGCCAGCGGCGATCTGCTCACCGACTGGGGCTTTGGCGAAACCCTGGCCTACGCCAGCCTGCTCAAGGATGGCTATCCGGTGCGCCTCTCCGGCCAGGACAGCGGCCGCGGCACCTTTTTCCATCGCCATGCGGTGCTGCACAATCAGGTCGATGGCAGCAGCTTCATCCCCCTGCAGCAGATGTTTGAGGGCCAGGCGGATTTCTTTGTCATCGACTCTCTGCTCTCGGAGGAGGCGGTGCTGGGCTTTGAATACGGCTACGCCACCGCCGAGCCCTATGCCCTGACCCTGTGGGAGGCCCAGTTCGGCGATTTCGCCAATGGCGCCCAGGTGGTGATTGACCAGTTCATCACCTCCGGCGGCGCCAAATGGGGCCTGCATTGCGGCCTGGTGATGCTGCTGCCCCACGGCTACGAGGGCCAGGGTCCGGAGCACAGCTCGGCGCGCCTGGAGCGCTATTTGCAGCTCTGCGCCGAGGACAATATTCAGGTCTGCGTACCCACCACCCCGGCGCAGGTGTTCCATATGTTGCGCCGGCAGATGCTGCGCCCCTACCGTCGTCCGCTGATCGTCATGACCCCCAAGAGCCTGCTGCGTCACAAGCTCGCCACTTCGGCCCTGGAAGCCTACAGCAACGGCGGCTTCCAGTGCGTCATCGATGAGATCGACGAACTCGACCCGGCGGCGGTACAACGCCTGATCCTGTGCAGCGGCAAGGTCTATTACGACCTGCTGGAGGCGCGCCGCTCCCGCGGCATCGGCGATACCGCGATCATCCGCATCGAACAGCTCTACCCCTTCCCGCGGGATGAGTTCCGCCAGGTCATCAGCCGCTACAGCGGTATCAGCAGCCTCATCTGGTGCCAGGAAGAACCGCAGAATCAGGGCGCCTGGGATCAGGTCAAACACCGCCTGTTCTCCGCCCTGGACAGCAACCAACACCTCTATTATGTCGGTCGCCCCACCGCCGCCGCACCGGCGGTGGGCAGCCACAAGGTTCACGCCGAACAGCAACAGCGACTGGTGGAAGAAGCCATCACCGGCCGCATCAACCCCATCATGAACCGAAGGATTCTGCGATGAGCGTCGAAGTCCGCGTCCCTACCCTGCCCGAATCGGTCAGCGATGCCACCCTGCTGGGCTGGCGCAAAAAACCTGGCGATCCGGTCAAACGTGAGGAGAGCCTGTTGGATCTGGAAACCGACAAGGTAGTGCTCGAGGTCCCGGCACCCTGCGATGGCGTGCTCGAGGCCCAGCTGTTCAAGGAGGGCGACATCGTCCGCGCCGAAGAACTCCTCGCCACCATCAACCCGGATGCCAAGGCCGCTCCAGCCACCAGCACCGCTCCAATCACCAGCGCTGCCCCTATCACCAGCTCGGGCGCAGGCGCCAGCCCGGCTGCAGACAGCGCAGTCAAGCCAAGCACCGATGATCAGGTTCTCACTCCGGCGGTGCGCCGGCTGGTCAAGGAGCTGGACCTGGACCCGAGCAAGATCAAAGGCACCGGCAAGGATGGCCGCCTGCTCAAGGCTGACGTGATGAAGTACCTGGACAATCTGGAAAGCGGCGCCCAAAGCCCGCCGCCGGTGCCCGAAGCGGTGCAGAGCCCGTCCCGCGCCTCCGGCCTGGAGGGCGATCGACCGGAGCAGCGCGTGCCCATGACCCGGCTGCGCGCGCGCATCGCCGAGCGCCTGCTCGAGGCCCAGCAAAACGCCGCCATCCTCACCACCTTCAACGAGGTCAACCTGCAGCGGGTCAACGAATTGCGGCAAAAATACCGCGATGCCTTTGAACGCGAGCACGAGGTGCGCCTGGGCTATATGTCCTTCTTCGTCAAGGCGGTGATCGAGGCGTTGAAGAAATTCCCTCTGGTCAACGCCAGCATCGACGGCAACGACATCATCTATCACGGCTATTACGACATCGGTATCGCCGTCGGCTCGCCCCGCGGGCTGGTGGTGCCGATCCTGCGCGATGCCGATCAGATGGGCTTTGGCGATATCGAAAAGGCGATCAAGCAATTCGGCAAAAAGGCTCAGGACGGTGCCCTCAGCTACGAGGAACTCAGTGGCGGCACCTTCAGCATCTCCAACGGCGGCGTTTACGGCTCCATGCTCTCAACCCCCATCCTCAATCCGCCGCAGAGCGCCATCCTCGGCATGCACAACATCCTCCAGCGCCCCATCGCCGAAAACGGCGAGGTGGTGATTCGGCCGATGATGTACCTGGCCCTGTCCTACGACCACCGCATCATCGACGGCAAAGAGGCGGTCTCCTTCCTCGTCACCATCAAGGAAAACCTGGAAGACCCGGCACGCCTGCTGTTGCAGATCTAGCCGAGCAGAGGAGAAACCCATGTCCCTGGCCATACAGCAAAGCCACTACCTCAGCCACGACGACTATTTTCTGCTGGAGCAACAACAGGACCAGCGCTATGAGTACATCGATGGCGAGGTCTATGCCATGGCCGGCGGCAGTGAGAGCCATGCGCTGATCAGCATGAACGCCGGCGCGGCTCTGGTCGGTCTGTTTCGTCAGCAGCCCTGCCGCGTCTATGGCGCCGACATGAAGCTGCACATCGACGCCATGGACAAATTCTGCTACCCGGACATCAGCCTGCTGTGTCAGCAGGGTCGGCGCAATCCGCGCTTCATCGAAGGCCCCAGCCTGCTGGTGGAGGTGCTCTCCGACAGCACCGAGTCCTACGACCGCGGCCTGAAGTTCGAGCATTACCGGCAGATCCCTGAGCTGCAGCTGTACCTGCTGCTGGACCAGCACCGCCCCCATGCCGAGCTGTTTGTGCGCCAGGACAGCGGCCTCTGGCTGCTGAGCGAATACAGCGGCCTGCAGGCCCAGGTGCCCCTGGCACCCTGGGGCCTGCAGCTGGAATTGGCTGAGGTCTATCGTGAGGTGGAATTCACGCCGATGAAGCCGGTGCCCGAGATTGGCGAAGACGACTGAGCCGAAGACGCCGAGAGGGGCCGTTTAGCTGCATCCAGGCGACAAATCTGCACCTTTTGTTACTCTTTGCGTTCTTTGCGCTTCCTTTGCGCTCTTTGCGTTCCGTTTTTGTCTTTCGACTTTGCCAGTTAGGACTCCATGTACGAACAAGTCTCCCACTCCCTGCTCAACGAGATTCTCGACTCCCTCACTCCCGAGTTGCAGCGCCAGGACCTGCGCTATTTCTACACCCGGCTGGGGGCGAATTTCTACGCCATCTACTCCCTGTTCCATCACCTCTATGGCCAGCGCGAGGATTTCCGCGAGCAGATCATTCATTTGGTGGAGGTGATGGGACGGCGCTATGTGGAGCGCAGTGACGAGCTGCTGCAGACCGACCACGCCCGGGAGAAGAATCACAACTGGTTTCTCAGCCAGGAATGGGTGGCCATGGCCCTCTATGCCGATGGCTTTGCTGCCAATCTGCCGGGGAGCCACCTGCAGGGGGTCAAATCCCATCTGGCCTATCTGCAGGAGCTGGGGGTGAACATGCTGCATCTGATGCCCATGCTCAAGTGCCCCAGGGGCGCCAGCGATGGCGGTTATGCGGTGAGCGATTTCCGTGCCATAGACAGCCGCTACGGCAGCATGGATGACCTTGGCGCCCTGGCCGCCGATCTGCGTCGGCGGCAGATGCTGCTGGTGCTGGACGTGGTGGTCAACCACACCTCCAACGAGCACCCCTGGGCCGAGCGCGCCCGCCAGGGCGAGGAAAAATACCAAAACTACTACTACAGCTTTGCCAACCGCGACCTGCCGGACATGTTCGAGGAAACCATGCCGGAGATATTCCCCGAGACCTCGCCAGGAAATTTCTCCTGGGACGAGCAGATGCAGCGCTGGGTGATGACCGTGTTCAACCGCTATCAGTGGGACCTGAACTACAGTAACCCGGCGGTGTTCATCGAGATGATCGACATCCTCCTGTTCTGGGCCAACCGCGGCGCCGATGTGCTGCGCCTGGATGCGGTGGCCTTTCTGTGGAAGAAGATCGGCACCAACTGCCAGAACCAGCGCGAGGCGCACCTTCTTCTACAACTGATGAAGGATTGTTGCCAGGTCACCGCACCCGGTGTGCTGTTCATCGCCGAGGCCATAGTCGCCCCTTCGGAGATTATCAAGTACTTCGGCGAGGACGCGGTCATCGCCAAGGAATGCGAGATCGCCTACAACGCCACCTTCATGGCCCTGCTGTGGGACGCCATTGCCACCAAAAACGCCCGCCTGCTCAATCAGGGCATCCGCAGCCTGCCCAACAAGCTCGACCGCGCCACCTGGCTCAACTACGTGCGCTGCCATGATGACATCGGCCTGGGCTTCGATGACGAGGACATCCGCCGCGTCGGTTACGCGCCCGCCGCCCACCGGCGTTTTCTCATCGACTACTTCACCGGCCAGTTCGACGACTCCGATGCCCGTGGCCAGCCCTTCGGCCAGAACAAAAAGACCGGCGATGCCCGCATCTCCGGCTCGCTGGCCTCTCTGGTGGGCCTGGAAGCGGCCCTGGAGCGGGACGATGAAGCCGCGATTGAGCGATCCATCAAGCAAATCCTGCTGCTGCACGGCATGATTCTGGCCTTCGGTGGTATCCCCCTGCTCTACTACGGCGATGAAATCGGCACCATCAACGACTGCAGCTTCCTGCAGGACCTAGAAAAGGCCAACGACAACCGCTGGATGCACCGGCCGCGCATCGACTGGGTCAAGGCCGAACAGCGCCTGCGTCACGGTTCGGTGGAACAGCGTCTGTTCGATGGCCTCAAGCACCTGATCGCCGTGCGCAAGACCATCCCCGCCTTCGCCGACTTCAACAACCGCGACCTGCTGCAGGTGGAAAATCCGCACCTGTTCGCCTTCCTGCGCAGCCATCCCGAGCGGATGAATCAGCTGCTGCTGGTGGTGGCCAATTTCGACGCCCACCCCCAGTACCTCAATCTGGACGATCTGGGCCTGCGCGGCCGCTTCCATTTCGGCCAGATGCAGGACCTGGCCAGCGGCGTCTCCCCGGCCCTGTTCAAAGAGCAACTGGTGATCCCGGCCTTCGGATTTTACTGGCTCAGTGACCAAAGACCGGCCGGGTTGATTTAAACTGACACCTCACACGAGACCACCTGAATGATCCGATCCAGCCTTTTGACCACCAGCCTGTTCTGCCTGCTGCTGAGCGGCCCGCTGGCGGCGAACGAAGACAGTTGGGACCAAGCCGGCAAAAAAACCAAGGAGGCCGCAGGCGCCCTGGTGGATGCCACCGGCGACACCGCCGGCAAGGTTTGGAGCAGCACCAAACAGACCGGCAAGCAGGCCTGGAAGGCAGGCAAGAACGGCGCCGACAACCTCTGGCAGAAGGCCAAGAAATCCCTCAATTGAGCCCCCGCATGTCGCCACAACCCGCTTTCGAACACGCCCTCAGCCTGACTGCCGAGGCCGATTACCACGGCCTTAGCACCTGCTTGCTGCAGCTCATCCGGCCGCTGCCGCTGGTGCAGGCCGCGGAGATTTACGAGGTCTTCAACAAGGACGGCGATCAGGTGCACCAGGCCAGCGACATGGAGCAAATGGTCATTCGTCACTTCTCCCGCCTGCTGCAGAGCGATCGGCCAGTACTCGACGAATACGGCCTGTTCATCGCCATCAGCAAGGGCGAAACCGCGGAGCTGCGCAGCCCAGATGACTATGCCCCGGGGATTCGCCTGATCTACCCGGTGCCCAGCGATCTGGGGCCGATGCGCCTGCTGGTGATCGACGGCGACTCGGGGTTTGCCCAGCAACGGGCCAGTCTGCAACAGCTGGTGGACCTATACCGCAACCTGGTGCGCCTGCACGACAGCCGTGAACGCGATCTGCTCACGGGCCTGCAGAACCGCCAGACCTTCGACAACAACATGCTCAAGGTCATGGACCACCTGCGCAAGATCAAGCAAGGCACCCAGCCGCAGCAGGCCTGGCTGGCGGTGTTGGACATAGACCACTTCAAGCGCATCAACGACAACTTTGGCCACCTCTACGGTGACGAGGTGCTGCTGCGTTTCGCCCAACTGATCAAAAAATGGTTTCGCTCCTCGGACCTGGCTTTTCGCTTCGGCGGCGAGGAATTCATCGTCCTCATGGCCAAGGCCAGCGAAACCGGCGCCATCGCCGGACTTAACCGCTTTCGTGAAGCGGTGGCACAACACGACTTCGGCAAGGTCGGCCAGGTCACCGTCAGTATCGGCTTCGTCCGCCTGGAATGCTCTACCCTGCCGAGCACCCTGATCGATCAGGCCGACCAAGCGCTCTATCAGGCCAAACACGCTGGACGCAACCGCATAGTCCAATACCAGCCGCCTGAGACCGCGGCAGAGGCGGATGACGACATTGAGCTCTTCGATTAAACAACCCTGCCCTCGCTGCCAGATACTGCGCATCGCCTTATTCTGTGGCCTGAGCGGTGCCGCGGCAGGCTTTGCCGCGCATCTCAGCGGTCTCAGCCAGGAGAACGCCATGCTCAGCACCTTTGCCGGCGCCTTTGTTCCCCTGGTCTGGTTCAGGCGCCGAGATGGCCGCAAACAAGATTAATAAATCACTTTAAGTTTTTTTCTTAACTTCCTGTATTGATATAGCTAAGATCTTGAACTAAGCTGCCTTGGACGTCCATCATCCAGGAGTAATGCCATGCCTTTTCGCAGCCAATCCAGCAACCCCGAGCAGGACATTCCAGCTATCAACCAGCGCAACTGGATGATCGAATACAAGCGCCTGGAACAACGAAACCGCGATCAGGAACTGCAACTGCGCGAGCTGAGCATGGAGCTGGAGGTGATGCACGACCTGGTCAAGGTCACCGCCCTGTTGCTGGAAAAGGAAATCGGCAAAGACGCCGACCTGGAAGTCGTCCGCCAACTGGCCAGCGATTGGCAGAGCAACAAGTCGGGGCTGCACTGACCGGCAGCCAACTAACCCCGGTGCAAGCGATTCATCACCATTTGCTGCTCACCGTTGCAGATGGCCTTGATCTCAGCAGCGGCGCTATTGATCGTCGCTTCAATGCGTTCCTGATCGGCCTTGGAGGGCTTGTCGAGGACGTAGTCAATCACCTGATCGCGATGACCGGGGTGATCTATCCCGATGCGCAGCCGCCAAAAACCGCTGCCACCGAGGGCAGCGATGATGTCCCGCAGACCATTGTGGCCGCCATGGCCGCCGTCCTTCTTCAGCCGCACAGCACCCACCGGCAAGTCGAGCTCATCATGGGCCACCAGAATCTGCTCCGTGCCGATGCGATAGTAATTGGCCAGGGCCGAGACCGCCCGGCCGCTGTGGTTCATGAAGGTGGCAGGCTTGAGCAGCCAGCAGTCTTGGCCGGCAATCACCAGCTTGGCCACCTCAGCCTGAAATCGGCTCTCCGTGCGCAACTGGGCGTGATGCTCAGCGGCCAGTCTGTCAACAAACCAAAACCCGGCATTGTGGCGGGTCTGCGCGTACTTGCTGCCCGGATTACCCAGACCGACGATGAGTTTGATCTTATCCATCACATTTCCTAAACCGGCATAGCCGAAACCAAAAACTGGAACGCAAAGTCAGCCACAAGCCGCCAGCTGTTCCATCGGCCAGCGCGGGGTTACCCCGAATGAGGTCCCGGCCGACTCGCCGGCCTTGAGGCGCAAGCAGCCGGCAAAGGCGATCATGGCGCCGTTATCCGTGCAGAACTCCAAGCGCGGATACCAGGCTCGGGCGCTCATTTTGGCGCACTCCTCGGCCATGCGCTGGCGCAGGCGCTGATTGGCGCTGACACCGCCGGCAAGTACCAGATCGGTGCAGGCCTCTTGCTTGAGCGCCCGCCGGCACTTGATCGCCAAGGTATCCACCACCGCATCTTCAAAGGCGCGGGCGACATCGGCCTTGAACTGAGCATCCCGCTGATCCTCGGCAACCTCCTGCAGGGTATTGAGGGCAAAGGTCTTGAGCCCGGAAAAGCTGAATTCAAGCCCGGGACGATCGATCATCGGCCGAGGGAAATGAAACCGCGCGGGATCGCCCGCCGCAGCCAGCCTGGCTAGTTCCGGACCACCGGGATAGCCCAGCCCGAGGAGCTTGGCGGTCTTGTCGAAGGCCTCGCCGGCGGCATCATCCAGGGTATCCCCCAGCATGCGGTACTGACCTACCCCAGCAACCGCCACCAACTGGGTGTGGCCGCCGGATACCAGCAGGGCGATGAAGGGAAAATCCGGTGCCTCCGACTCAAGCAGGGGGGCGAGCAGATGCCCCTCCATGTGGTGCACCGCCACCGCCGGGATCGCCAGGCTCCAGGCCAGGCTGCGGGCAATGGATGCGCCCACCATCAGCGCGCCCACCAGTCCGGGGCCGGCAGTGTAGGCAATGCCATCCAGATCGCCAAGCCCCAAGCCGGCATCCGCCAGCACCTGATGGATCAGCGGCAGGGTCTTGCGGATGTGATCGCGCGAGGCCAGCTCCGGCACAACACCGCCGAATTCGGCGTGCAGGCGCACCTGGCTGTAAAGCCGATGGGCCAGCAGGCCCCTGGCGTCGCTGTAGAGGGCAACGCCGGTTTCGTCGCAGGAACTTTCAATGCCAAGCACATTCATGGGAGGGTTCTCAAGACAGGATCGGGGGAGGATTATCAGCGCGTTATTGCTTTTCTAAGCCAGTGTTGTAGAATCTCGCGCTCTTTTGATCGGTCAGATTTGTTTGGCTGGATTAGCTTAATCAATTTTTAACTTGTGTTTCTAACCTGGGGTAACTCGATGCCTAATGTCCGCGTAAAGGAAAACGAACCTTTCGAAGTCGCCATGCGCCGCTTCAAACGCTCCTGTGAAAAAGCCGGTGTGCTGGCTGAAGTCCGTAGCCGCGAATTCTATGAAAAGCCCACCTGGGAGCGCAAACGCAAGGCCGCCGCCGCCGTCAAGCGCCACCTGAAGAAGGTATCCCGCGAAACCCGCCGCTGGGAACGCAAGTACTGATCCAGCCGATGCTCAAGCAACGCATTCTCGATGACATCAAGCTGGCCATGAAGGCCGGCGACAAGCCCCGCCTGGCCACACTCCGCCTGATCAGCGCCGCCATCAAGCAGCGCGAGGTTGACGAGCGCATTGAACTGGACGACAGCCAGATGCTGACAGTGCTGGAGAAGATGGTCAAGCAGCGGCGCGAGTCCATCGCTCAATACGAGAAGGCCGCGCGTACCGATCTGGTCGATCAGGAGCAGTTCGAGCTGGGCATCATTCAAGCCTATATGCCCGAGCCCATGAGCGCCGATGAAATCGCCGCCCTGATCGATGAGGCCATTGCCAGCAGCGGTGCCGCCAGCATCAAGGACATGGGCAAGGTCGTCGGCATGCTTAAACCCAAGATGCAGGGCCGTGCCGACATGGCGCAGGTCAGTGCGCTGGTAAAGCAGAAACTGGCCGGCTAGGCCAGCGGCCGCATGGCCGGCAGAATCCCCCGGGAATTCATCGACCAGCTGCTGCAGCGGCTGGACATTGTCGATGTAATCAACGGCCGCGTGCCCCTGCAACGTGCCGGCAGCATCTACAAGGCCTGCTGCCCTTTTCACGACGAAAAGACGCCCTCCTTCACCGTCACTCCCAGTCGCCAGACCTACCACTGCTTCGGCTGTGGCGCTCACGGCAGTGCGGTCGGCTTCCTCATGGACTACGAGCGCATGGCCTTCCCCGAGGCGGTGGAGGAACTGGCCCGTCTGGCCGGCATGGAGATCCCGCGCGAGTTCGCCGCCCAGGGGCCGGATCAAGACCTCAGGCCGCTTTACGACATCCAACAGCGGGCCAAGGACTTTTATACCGCCCAGCTGAAACAACACCCCCAGCGCCAGCGTGCCGTGGAATATCTGCAACAGCGCGGGCTCAGCGGCGAGATCGCCGCCGAATTCGGCATCGGCTATGCCCCGCCTGGCTGGGATAGCCTGCTGCAAGCCCTTACTGCCCAAGGCCGAGCCTCGCCACAACTCCTGCTCCAGGCCGGCCTCATCTCCGAGCCCGAGCCCGGCAAGCGCTACGACCGTCTGCGCGATCGCATCACCTTCCCCATCCGCGATGCGCGCGGTCGCGTCATCGGTTTCGGCGGTCGTCTGCTACCCGGCGGCGGCAACGATAACGCTCCCAAATACCTGAATTCGCCGGAAACCCCGATCTTCCACAAAGGCCGCCATCTCTATGGCATCTATGAGATGCGCCAGGCCCTGCGCCGGCCGACCCAACTGCTGATCGTCGAAGGCTACATGGACGTGGTCGCCCTCGCCCAGCAGGGCATTCGTTACGCCGTCGCCACCTTGGGCACCGCCACCACCACCGAGCATGTGGAGCTGCTGTTTCGCCAGACCCTCAGCCTGATCTTCTGCTTCGATGGCGACCGCGCCGGCCGCGAGGCTGCCTGGAAGGCCCTGCAAACCAGCCTGCCGCAACTCAGCGATGGCCGCGAGGTGCGCTTCCTCTTCCTGCCCGAGGGCGAAGACCCAGACAGCCTGGTACGCAAAGAAGGGCGCGAAGCCTTCGAGCAACGCCTGACCCAGGCGCAGAGCCTGTCAGACTACCTGCTGCAGCATCTGGCCCAGGGCATAGACCTGGGCAGCACCGACGGCCAAGCCCGTTACGCCAGCCTGGTACAACCCCAGATCGAGCAACTCCCCGATGGCTTTTTCCGCCAACTCTTGCGCCGGCGCATGGCCAAGCTCACCGGCGCCACCGAAGCCGAACTCCACCACAGCCTGGCTCGCCGCAACTCCACCAACATAGGCCGCCGCAACATAACCCGTCCCAGCCCGCCACGACCGGCCCATCACAAGCCCAACACCCCGCTGCGTCAGGCGGTGCACCTGCTCCTTCAGGAACCTGGCCTGGCCCTGCTGGAAGAGCTGCCACAGCACTGGAGCCAGGCCGACGTGGAAGGCATCGAACTGCTGCGCCAACTCTTCGCCCAGATTCGCCAGCAGCCGGATATCCGCTCGGGCCAGCTGATCGAACACTGGCGCGACAGCAACTTCTTCCAACCCCTCCAAGCCCTCAGCCGCACCCCGCTGCACCTGCCCGAATCCGGCTATGCCGCCGAGTTTCTCGGCTGCATGCAACGCCTGGACAAGCTCGCCGCACAGCAGGAATTCGAGGCACTGACCCGGCGCAGCAGCCAACAGCCACTGACCAGCGAGGAAATGGAACGCCTGAAAACCCTCTCTCGGCGCATTTCGAGGTAGTTGAATCAGCAAACACGTGCTATCCTTTCGCGTTCTCTCTCCCTTTATTTTTATCTAGAAACGGCATCTATGGATAAGGAAGAACAGACTTCCCAACTGAAGAAATTGATCTCCAAAGGCAAGGAACAAGGCTTCCTTACCTACACCGAGGTCAATGACCACCTCCCGGAAGGCATAGTCGAGCCGGAGCAGATTGAAGACATCATCCGCATGATCAATGACATGGGGATCCAGGTCACCGAGTCTGCGGCTGATGTCGACACCGAGAATCTCGGCGACATTGCCTCCACCGACGACGATGCCGCCGAGGCCGCCGCTGCGGCACTGGCCGCAGTGGAGAGCGACGTCGGCCGCACCACTGACCCGGTGCGCATGTACATGCGCGAAATGGGCACGGTAGAGTTGCTCACCCGCGAGGGCGAGCTGCTTATCGCCAAGCGCATCGAAGACGGCCTCAACAAGGTCGCCATCGCCCTGGCCGGCTATCCGCAGACCATCCGCCTGCTGCTCGACAAAATGGCCGCCGTCGAAGCTGGCGAATGTCGCCTGCCCGACGTGCTCGTCGACTTCATCGACCCCACCCAGCCTGATGAAATCCCACCGGCCAGCAACCCCAACGCCAGTACGGATGACAAGGAAGAAGTCGAGGATGACGACGACAGCACCCCCGCAGCCGATGATAAATCCCTTGACCCGGCGCTGATTGCCGAAAAGGTCGGCAACATCAACAAGCTCTACGATGCCTGGCTGAAGCTGCAGGACAAGCGCGGTGCCGCGGACCAGAAAACCCGCAGCGCCCTGGAGCCCCTCGCCCAGGCCTTCCTGGAATTCAAGCTCGCCCCGCCCTTCTTCAACCTGCTGTGCAATCAACTGCGAGAAGTGGTAGAACAGATCCGTACCCATGAGCGCACCATCATGAGCCTGTGCGTGGACTACGGCGGAATGCCCCGGCGCACCTTCATCGCCACCTTCCCGGAAAACGAAACCAACACCGAATGGAGCAAAAACCTGGCCACCGAGGGCAAGGAATACAGCGACAAGATCAAGGGCAATCTGGATGACATCCTCCGCGCCCAGAAAAAGCTTGCCGAGATCGAACGCCAATCCGGCCTCACCATCGGCGAGATCAAAGAGGTCAACCGCAAGATGTCCATTGGCGAGGCCAAGGCCCGCCGCGCCAAGAAGGAAATGGTCGAAGCCAACCTGCGACTGGTCATCTCCATCGCCAAAAAATACACCAACCGCGGCCTGCAATTCCTCGATTTGATCCAGGAAGGCAACATCGGCCTGATGAAAGCCGTGGACAAGTTCGAATACCGCCGTGGCTACAAATTCTCCACCTACGCCACCTGGTGGATTCGTCAGGCCATCACCCGCTCCATTGCCGATCAGGCGCGCACCATCCGCATCCCTGTGCACATGATCGAAACCATCAACAAGCTTAACCGCATCTCCCGGTAGATCGTCCAGGAGCAGGGCCGAGACCCCACGCCCGAAGAGCTGGCAGAAAAAATGGACATGCCCGAGGACAAGATCCGCAAGGTGCTCAAGATCGCCAAGGAACCCATCTCCATGGAAACCCCCATCGGCGACGACGAAGACTCGCACCTGGGCGACTTCATCGAAGACTCCAACGTCGTCACCCCGGTGGAAGCCGCCACCATGGAAGGCCTGCGCGAAGCCACCCAGGCCATGCTCAGCAGCCTCACTGGGCGCGAATCCAAGGTCCTGCGCATGCGCTTTGGCATCGACATGAACACCGACCACACCCTCGAAGAGGTCGGCAAGCAATTCGACGTCACCCGCGAACGCATCCGCCAGATCGAGGCCAAAGCCCTGCGCAAGCTGCGCCACCCCTCCAGATCGGATAAACTACGCAGTTTCCTAGACGACTAACCCTCCAAAGGGCCCTTAGCTCAGTTGGTTAGAGCAGGCGACTCATAATCGCTTGGTCGCAGGTTCAAGTCCTGCAGGGCCCACCATAAAATCAAAGACTCAGGTGAATTTGAGGAACCTAGCAAAATCCCTTGCGGGGATTTTGCGTGACCTCTAGGCCACGTTCAGCCGCCGGATGATGACTAATTCTGGCCGTCCGGCGCCTCTGTCACATACGGTATTAGCTGCTTCAATCAGCTTCGACAGCTCCGCCGCCGAGTAGTGGGTGGTACCGAAAATGGCGCTGTTCAAGGTGAACACGTGCTGTAGGGACCGTGAGGTGTGTAATCTGAGATGGGACTGGGAGATCCCCTTGCCCCAGCTTGGCACCTCGGTTTTCCTGGTCCCCGGCAGCTTGGTCAAAAATGTCGACGAGCGACTGATCGTTCTGAACCAGGTTGCACGCTCGGTAATCGATGCACAGCGTGGCACACACCCAACACATGTTTTCCACTTCCGAGGAAAGCCGGTTGGACACATGTTGAACTCTGCGTGGAAGCTCGCCCGTGCTCGAGCGGGATTGCCGCAAGTGCGGGTGCATGACCTCAAGCACACCTTTGGACGGCGACTGCGTGCCGCCGGGGTGAGCTTCGAGGATCGGCAGGATTTGTTGGGACACCGATCCGGCAGGATCACCACCCATTATTCGGCGGCCGAGCTGACGAACCTGATCGAAGCCGCGGAAAAGGTCTGTGATCGCGGCAACGGAAGACCAGAACTTGTGGTGTTGCGTCGATTGAAC
>JADGBD010000214.1 GCA_015231665.1 Gammaproteobacteria bacterium | reverse complement strand
GCAGCGAAATCATCGATTCACTGGGGGATTCGGTGTATATCTCCCTGGATATCGCCGGCCTGGACCCGGTCAACTGCCCCTCCACCGGCACCCCGGTGCCCGGCGGGCTAAGCTTCGCGCAGATGGGTTTTCTGCTGGAACAGCTGGCCGCTGCCGGTAAGCAGATCATTGGTTTTGATCTCTGCGAGGTGGCGCCGGACCCCAACGGCGGTGAGTGGGATGCCAATGTCGGCGCCCGCCTGCTTTATCGGCTATGCGGCTGCCTGCTGCATGGGTGCGGAGACTGATTGAAACATCCCTGGCAAATCTCGAGTCCCGAGTCCCGAAGCAACCAAGATAGGCTTGACGTTCCGGACCGAGGCTGCCCGCTCCATGTCCGCTAAACTGAGGGCTGATAAACGCAGAGCCGATTGCGCCCCTGGTGCTTGGCCTCGTACAGGGCCTCATCGGCGCGTTTTTTCAGGGATTCGATGCAGCCGGGCTCGAAGGTCTGGCACACCGCCACGCCTATGCTGAGGGTGACCGTCTTGGCCACTTCCGAGGCCAGATGCTCGATCCGATGCTCGCGCACCTGCTCGAGCAGGCGCTCGGCCACAGCTACAGCCCCCTCCAGATCGGTGCCCGGCAGCACCACGGTGAACTCCTCGCCACCGTAGCGGCCGACAAAATCCGTCGCCCGCGGCAGCGCCGACTGCAGCGCCTGAGCCACTTCCCGGAGGCAATCATCGCCCGCCTGATGACCGTAGTGGTCGTTGTATTTCTTGAAATAATCTATATCCACCATGAGCAGCGAGAGCTTGTCGTTGCAGCGCGCTGCCCGATTCTGCTCGGCCTGAAGGAACTGATCCAGGGCGCGCCGATTGGGCACCTGGGTCAGCTCATCGGTGGATGAGCGCTTTTCCAGCACCAGCTGCTGCTGCCAGGCAATGCGCACCAGGTGATTGAAGTCCCGCGCCAGATCGTGAAACTCGAACAGGCCGCGGGTGGACACCGGATCGCCGGTCAGTTCGCTGGTCTGGCTGTGAATCTCGTTGCGCAGGCGACGCATGGGCGCCACCAACAGGCGCTCGAGAAACCAGAGCACCAGAATCAGCACTGCGAGATTGATGCTGATGGAAATCAGCATGCTGTGGGTTTGCTGGCGCTCCATACGCTCATCAAAGCTGGCCGCATCGGCAAAGATCTGCACCTGATACAGCGGCTCCTCGTCGAGAGCGCGGATCCGATAGCTGACCTCGTGGAACTTGCTCAGCTGATCGCGCGCGGGACCGTTATTGTGAATGTTGCGGCCGTTGATCAGATTGGTGATCGACAGGGGGGTGCCAATCAATCCCTCCATCTGGGGCAGATTGAAAGCGCTGTTGACCACCACCTCCAGATAGCCGCGCAGTTTCAGCCCACCCACCGGCAGGATCACTGAATAATAGGCATCGCGCTGGCTGGCCCAGCTGCCACCGAAGGCGCGCAAACGCTCGGTGCCCTGGCGTGGCATGGCCCGGCGCACCACCGGGCTTGGCCCGGGGTCCAGGGCAAAGCCATCCACGTTCATCAGGCTGGCGGTGCGGCCAATGGCCAGCAGACGCCAGTCCGCGTCATACACCTTTAGCGCCTCCAGGGAGATGGTGGCGGCATTGACATAGCCGCTGACGAAGGGATCGTTGAGCACCTGCTGCAGGTCCGGGTTGTCCTGCTCGGGTCGGGCCGCGGCAAAGGCACGCTGAAATTCAGGCCGACCGACGAAGCTGGCGCCCAGGATTTGGGTCTTCTGCTGCAGCTCGGCATAGACCTGATCGGCCGCCACCGCCAGCATGCGCCGCAAAAAATCCTCCTCCCGCTCCAGAATGGCAGTGCGAAAATTCTTCTCGGCGTGGTAGATCAGCAGCAGCGTGGTGGCGAACAGGGACAGCAGGCTCAGCACAATGAGCCCGCGAACGGACAGTCGCTCGACCGGAAGCCTCAATAGGCGACGGGGTATTGCTTTTCCGTCCATGCCATCCAGCCCCCGCGAAACCAGTAGATCTTGGTGTAGCCCCAGCCCAACGCCAGCTTGGCGGCGTTGCTGCTGCGCAGACAGCGCGGGCCGTTGCAGTAGAACAGCAAGGGCCGCTGCTTGCTCTGCGCCAGTTCCGCCAGCCCCTGCTCGGTCATATCCAGATCCATCAGGTTGAGCGCACCTTCGATATGCCCCTTGGCAAACTCCTCGGCGCGGCGACTATCCAGCAGCAGCAGATCGGGCTGATTCTGCACCAGCTCGATCACTTGCTCGGCATCCACCAGGGTAGCGCCGGCGACCTCGTCCGGTGCCACGGGCTTATCCGCCAGCACCCCGGCAGAAACCAAAAACAGGAAAAAACTACAGGCAAAACGAATAGCTGGACGCATGACACATCTCCACTGGTGGCTCAGTTGGGCTATTCTTGGCGCCTTCCTGGCCTGAATAATATCCCTAGAATCTCCGTACTATTTCAAACTGGCCCAGCAGTGTCAAATCGGCGTCGTCTGCACGTTTTACGTCATCAGCCATCCAACAGCTTATAGAACAGATGCCGGCCGATGCGGGCACTGAGCTTGTCGCGCTTGCCCCAACCGGGGCTTACATAATTGGCGTGATAATGATCAGCCGCGCCAGTCACATCCTTGAGGGCGCCAGAGAGCGCCAGGCGCGCGATCTGGAGCGATTCTTGATACAGCTCATTGCTTGGCGGAAGGTTACTTTTGCCATCGCAGGTCCAACTGAAGGCACAAGCCTTGGCGCTGCGCTGAAAGACCACGCTGCACACCGAATCCGGGTAATGCCTGGACTTCAGCCGATTCATGGTGACGTTGGCCACGGCGATCTTGCCCTGGCGATCCTCAATTCCGGCCTCGAAGTAGATATTCTGCGCCATGCAGTTCAGCGCCGAGCTGGCCTGAGCCCGAACCGCCTGTGCCCGACCTGCCTGTGCCCGAATGGGGGCTCGCGCCCGGGTAGTCTTGCGTTTTTTGCTGGATTTGGTCTTGCCCGGCTTGCTCGCAGAGGCGACCTGGTCGGCATCGATAAAGGAGGCCTGAAGGCCAAAGGGCAAACTGCTGAAAAGTACAACAGCCAGGGCGATTGCAGGGTAACCCATGGGCAATTCCTCTGGTGAATAGCGGATAAAACAAAGCCCGCCGAGGCGGGCTGATGGCGCTTCCCTGCGCCGCAAGACAGATAGACTGCCTTACTGGGCGGGCTGAGCAGGAGCCTGCGGAGCCATGGGCGCGCCATAAGGAGCCGGAGCACCGTAAGGAGCTGCGCCGTAAGGAGCTGCGCCATAGGGAGCGCCGTAAGCGGGGTAACCGTAGCCATAAGGACCGTAGTTGTAGGGCTGGTAGGAGTTGTAGCCATTGCCACGACCGTTGCCACGACCGCTCATGTTCATGCTGAAATCGCCGAAGCCGTCACCGAACCAGCTGCCATCGTTGTAGCCATTGTTGCCGCCCCAGGGACCCCAGGCGCTAGCAGAAGCAGAAGCAGCCAGCAGGGTGGCGATGGAAGCAGCTTTGATCAAGTTTTTCATATGTTTATTCCTGAAGAGGAGGAGATTTGGGTTTGGATCCCAATGGCTGCAGATCGGGAATAAGTTTATTAGCGATTTCTTATAAAAGCAAGAGGAATTTTTAGCGGCCAGCCATCAGCGGCTGGCGGCCATCTCAACACTGCTTGCCATTCACAAAACTGGCGCAGCCCTTCTCCACCGAATTGCCCTCGGCGATCCAGCGGGTGATGCCGTCGGTGACATTGATCACCTGGCTGTAGCCCAGCTGATCCGCCAGGGCCATGGCCACCGCGCCGGTGCGATTGCCGGTACGACAGATAAAGATCACCGGCTCGTCCTTCTGCACCTGTTTTTGCAGCTCGGGAACAAAATCCTTCACCTGTCGGCCGCGGCCATCAAAAGCGGTGAGCAGGATGCTACCCTTGACTACCCCGGTCTGCTTCCACTCCTCCGGCCGGCGGATATCGATGATCTTGACCCCCTGGGCCAGCAGTTGCTTGAGCTTGGCGTTATCCACATTGGCGAACTTGGCTGGCTCCGCCGCCAGCAACTCCACCTCGAACTTGAGGGTCGAATTGGCCGGAATTACATCCGCCACAGCGCGCTTGCCGTAGGCCAACTCCGGCGGAATGATCAGCTCGCGCTTGCCGCCCACCCGCATCCCCATCAGACCCTGCTCCCAGCCGGGGATCACGCTGCCCTGGCCCAGAACCAGCTCGAAGGGCTCACCCCGATCCCGGCTGGAATCGAACTTCTTGCCATCCATCAGCCAGC
>JADGBD010000213.1 GCA_015231665.1 Gammaproteobacteria bacterium | reverse complement strand
AAGGGATTATCTGGGCAGGTCGCTGGACCCGCTGAGGAAGATGTCCACCGCTTGGGCGCATTGACGGCCTTCGCGGATGGCCCAGACGACCAGGGATTGGCCTCTGCGCATGTCGCCGGCAGCGAAGACGCCAGCGAGGGACGTATGGTAGGCCTTTACGCCTTCGGTGTCACCTTTTACGTTGCCTCTCGGATCCAATTCGACCCCCAGGTTTTTCAGCATGCCCTCGTGCACCGGATGGACGAAGCCCATGGCCAGGGTGACCAGTTCGCAGGGGATGTCGAACTCGGAGCCGGCCACTTCGCTCATCTGCCACTGGCCTTTGGCGTCCTTGGTCCATTCCACCTTGACGCAGCGAGCTGCCTTGACTCGGCCCTGGCCGTCGTCGAGGAATTCCTTGGTGAGTATCTGCCAGAGACGCTCGCAGCCTTCTTCCTGGGAGCTGGAGGTGCGCATTTTGTTGGGCCAGTCGGGCCAGGTGGTGCCCTTGTCTTCCTTCTCTGGCGGGCGCGGCAGAATTTCGATCTGAGTGACGGACTTGGCGCCGTGACGGTTGGAGGTGCCGATACAGTCGGAGCCGGTGTCGCCACCACCGATAACCAGCACGTTTTTGTCCTTGGCCGAGATCAGGCCAGCCTCGGCGCCGGGGATGCCCTGCACCAGGCGCGAGTTGGCGCGGAGGAAGTCCATGGCGAAGTGGATGCCTGCAAGCTGGCGTCCTGGCACGGGCAGGTCTCGCGGCTGTTCGGAGCCACCAGCCAGCACCAGGGCGTCGAATTCGCGCTGGATGCCTTCAATCGGCATGTCCGCGCCCACATGGACGTTGGTGCGGAAGCTGACACCCTCGGCACGCATCTGGGCGATGCGCCGGTCGATGAGCTTTTTGTTCAGCTTGAAGTCGGGGATACCGAAGCGCAGCAGGCCGCCGATGCGCTCCTGGCGCTCGAATACGGTGACCTGATGGCCAGCGCGGGCCAGTTGCTGGGCGCAGGCCAGACCGGCGGGGCCGGAGCCGATCACGGCGACCCGCTTGCCGCTGTGGTGCTCGGCAATCTGCGGCTGAATCCAGCCCTGATCCCAGGCCTTGTCGACGATGGCGCATTCGATGGTCTTGATGGTCACCGGCTGGTCGTCGATGTTGAGGGTGCAGGACTCCTGACAGGGCGCCGGGCAGATGCGGCCGGTGAACTCGGGGAAGTTATTGGTGGAGTGCAGCACCTCGCTGGCCTCTTGCCAGCGGCCACGATAGACCAGGTCATTCCAGTCGGGAATGATGTTGTTCACCGGGCAGCCCTGATGGCAGAAGGGGATACCGCAGTCCATGCAGCGCGCACCCTGCAGCTTCATCTGCTCGTCGCCCAGGGGGATGACGAACTCTTCGTAGTTGGTCAGGCGGTCGGCGACCGGGGCGTAGCTGCGCTCCTGACGCGGAAACTCCATGAAACCGGTTGGCTTACCCATGATCAGTGTCCCCCCTGAGATGCCACTGCGGCCTGCTGTTGTGTCTGCTGCATCTCCTGCAGGGCGCGGCGGTAATCCACCGGCATCACCTTGACGAAGCGCGGCAGCATCTGTGCCCAGTTGTCGAGCACCCGGCGAGCGACAGCAGAGTTGGTGTAGTGAAGGTGTTTTTCCACCAGCCGACGCAGACGCAGGGCATCGTGGCGGGTCATGTCGTGGAGCAGATCGACCTTGCCGTGGCTTTCCAGATCGCCGCCGGAATGGGCGCTGGCCTCCAGGGCGTCATCCTCGGCGCTGATGGGTTCCAGCTCGACCATGGCCTGATTGCAGCGCTGCTCGAAATCGCCTGACTCATCCAGCACATAGGCGATGCCGCCGGACATGCCGGCAGCGAAGTTGCGCCCGGTCGGCCCCAGCACCAGGACGATGCCGCCGGTCATGTACTCGCAGCCGTGGTCACCCACGCCCTCGACCACCGCGGTGGCACCGGAGTTGCGCACGGCGAAGCGCTCACCGGCAACGCCACGGAAGTAGCACTCGCCCTTGATTGCACCGTAGAGCACGGTGTTGCCGACGATGATGTTCTCCTCGGCCTTGGCGATACTGCTGTGGGCTGGCGGGTAGATGACGATGCGCCCGCCGGACAGGCCCTTGCCGACGTAGTCGTTGCCCTCGCCCGCCAGTTCGATGCTCACGCCCTGGGCCAGCCAGGCGCCGAGGGATTGACCGGCGGTGCCGCGGGCCTTGATGTGGATGCTGTCATCGGCAAGGCCAGCCAGGCCGTACCGCTCCGCCACCCGACCGGAGAGCATGGCGCCAAAGGTGCGGTTGTAGTTGTGGATGTCGATCTCGATCTGCACCGGCTCGCCGCGCTCCAGGGCCGGTTCGGCCAGGCGGATCAGCTCGTTGTCGATCGCCCGTTCCAGACCGTGGTCCTGGGTCTGGCAGTTGAACACCGGCTCATCCCCCGGGCTGGCCGGCTTGGCGAGGATGCGACTGTAATCCAGACCCTGGGCTTTCCAGTGGTCTATGGCCTTGCGCATGTCCAGGCGGTCGCTCTGGCCGACCATTTCGCTGAAGTTCTTGAACCCCAGCTGGGCCATGAGCTGGCGGACTTCCTCGGCGATGAAGAAGAAGTAGTTGATGACGTACTCAGGCTTGCCGGTGAAGCGCTTGCGCAGCTCCGGGTCCTGGGTGGCCACGCCCACCGGGCAGGTGTTGAGGTGGCACTTGCGCATCATGATGCAGCCTTCGGCGATCAGCGGCGCGGTGGCAAAGCCGATCTCATCGGCACCGAGCAGGGCGGCGATGACCACATCGCGGCCGGTGCGCATGCCGCCATCGGCTTGCACGGCGATGCGCGAACGCAGCTTGTTCAGCACCAGGGTCTGATGGGTTTCGGCCAGACCGATCTCCCAGGGCGAGCCCGCGTGCTTGATCGAGGTCAGGGGTGAGGCGCCGGTGCCGCCCTCAAAGCCGGAAATGGTGACGTGATCCGCATGGGCCTTGGAGACCCCGGCGGCAACGGTGCCCACGCCCACCTCGGACACCAGCTTGACCGAGATGCGCGCTTTGGGGTTGACGTTCTTGAGGTCGTGGATCAGCTGCGCCAGGTCCTCGATGGAGTAGATATCGTGGTGCGGCGGCGGCGAGATCAAACCGACACCGGGGGTGGAGTGGCGCACCCTGGCGATCTGGGCGTTGACCTTGTGGCCGGGCAGCTGACCGCCCTCGCCGGGCTTGGCGCCCTGGGCCATCTTGATCTGGATATCATCGGCGTTGACCAGGTATTCCACGGTGACGCCGAAGCGGCCCGAGGCCACCTGCTTGATCGCCGAACGCTCGGGGTTGCGCGAGCCATCCGCCAGGGGATTGAAACGGTCCGGTTCCTCGCCGCCCTCGCCGGTGTTGGACTTGCCGCCGATGGCGTTCATCGCCTTGGCCAGGGTCGAGTGGGCCTCGTAGCTGATGGAGCCGAAGGACATGGCACCGGTGGCGAAACGCTTGACGATGGCGCTGGCCGGTTCCACCTGATCCAGAGGAATGGGCTCGGCAGCAAACTGGAATTCCATCAACCCGCGCAGGTTGAGCAGGCGCTTGCTCTGCTCGTTCATGGTCTGGGTGAACTGGGCGAAGGTGTCGAAGGAATTGCTCCGCACCGCATGCTGCAGCTTGGCGATGCTGTCGGGAGTCCAGGCATGGTCCTCGCCGCGCAGGCGGAAGGCGTAATCGCCGCCCACGTCCAGGTGCTCGCGGTAGATGGCCTTGTCGCCGAAGGCATCCTGATGCCAACGCATGGCCTCGGCTGCCACCTCCGCCAGACCAACGCCCTCGATGGTGGTGGCGGTGCCGGTGAAGTATTCCTTGACGAAGCTGCTGGACAGGCCGACGGCATCGAAGATCTGCGCGCCGCAGTATGACTGATAGGTAGAGATGCCCATCTTCGACATCACCTTGAGCAGACCCTTGCCCACCGCCTTGATGTAGCGCTTCTGCGCCTCCTTGAAGGCCAGGGGCTCGCTCAGCTCCGGCAGCAGGGCCTGGATGGTATCAAACGCCAGATAGGGGTTGATTGCCTCGGCACCGTAACCGGCGAGGGTGGCGAAGTGGTGCACCGCCAGTGCCGCGCCGGTCTCCACCACCAGCCCGGAGGCGGTGCGCAGCCCCTGACGGATGAGGTGATGATGCACCGCCGAGGTGGCCAGCAGGGCCGGGATGGTCACCCGACCGCGATTGCAGCTGCGATCCGACAGAATCAGGATGTTGTAGCCCTCCAGCACCCGCTGCTCGGCCTGATGGCAGAGCTCGTCCAGGGCCGCGGCCATGCCCTC
>JADGBD010000212.1 GCA_015231665.1 Gammaproteobacteria bacterium | reverse complement strand
TTTTAACTTAATTTACTGATTGTTAATAGGAAAATTGCTTACGCGGCAGGCACTATTTATCTGGGCGTGGAGGATGATGGCAGGGTCACAGGGTTGCATGCCCGTCACCGCGACCTCACCGGGCTGGCGGCCCTGATTGCCAATCGCACGCAGCCCAACGTAGCCGTTCAGGTCACCGAGTTAGTTCAGGGGGATCTGGCGGTGGCTTGCATCCGAGTACCACGCAGCGCCCAGCCTGTCGCCAGCAACGAGGGTGTATTAAAGAGGCGGCGATTATCCTCTCGCGGTGAGCCTGAATGCGTGCCTTATCTGCCCCATGAATTTGCGCCAAGGCTTGCCAGTTTCGGCTTGCTCGACCTGAGTCAACGCCCTGTGGCAGGGGCAACAGAGGCTGATTTTGATCCTCTGGAACGGGCGCGACTGCGCCAATTCATAGAGCGGTTCAATGGGGACCACGCCCTGCTGGAGTTGGATGACCGACAGCTGGATGCCGCGCTCGGACTGACGGTCCGCACCGAGCAGGGTTTTCTGCCCTCTTTGGCGGGGATGTTGCTTATGGGGCGCGAAGATGCGCTACGCACGCTGGTGCCTACCCATGAAATCGCCTTTCAGGTATTGGATGGCGAAGAGGTTCGGTTAAATGAGTTCAGTCGCGCACCGCTGCTGAGGGCGTTCGAATGGGTGGAGACCCTGTTCAAGCCACTCAATGTTGAGCAGGAGTTTCAGGATGGGCTGTTTCGGGTTGCTGTGCCGAGGCTCGATCAGCGTGCGTTTCGCGAGGCGATGGCCAATGCCATTGCCCATCGTGATTACAGCCTGTGCGGGGCTGTTCATCTGCGACTCAGTGGCTCAGACCTGAGTATCACTAACCCAGGCGGCTTTGTGGACGGGGTGACCCTTGCCAATCTGTTGACCACCGAGCCGCGACCCAGAAACCCCCTGTTGGCCGATGCGCTGAAGCGAATCGGTTTGGTCGAGCGAACCGGGCGCGGCGTGGATCTTATCTATCGGGGTTTGTTGCGGTTTGGTCGACATAATCCGGATTTCTCCCAATCGGATGCCCATAGCGTGATTCTTCGCCTGAGCTTGGCTGCGGCGGACTGGGATTTTCTGCGGTTTATTCTTGGGGAGGAGGTTCGGCGTGGCAGCCAGTTACCCATCGACAGCCTCATCATTCTCGCTACCTTGAGGGAGCAGCGACGGGCTAACCAGAAGCAACTGGCTGCCTGCATCCAAAAGGATGTTGCCAGGGTAGGGCCTAGTGTGGAGGCCTTGGTGGAGGCAGGTTTACTCCAAGCGCATGGGGCAGGGCCGGGCCGTAGCTATACGCTTTCTGCAACCCTGTACCGCTTGCTCGGCAAGAAGGCCGAATACACACGTCAAGCAGGTTTCGAGCGGGCGCAGCATGATCAGATGGTGACCAACTATGTGCGTCAGCATGGCCGCATTACCCGACAGGATGTGGTGGAGCTTTGCCATTTGACGCCGGATCAGGCGTATAAATTACTTAAGCGACTCTGTACAGATAAGATATTGAAAAAACAAGGGGAAAGGAAGGCTGCGCATTATGTTTTACGCTGATTTATGCGCCAGGCGCATAGTTTTTACGTCAGGCGCAGGGGTTGCCTGCATCTATTCCGATGACAGTAGGGCACTGCACGAGGTAAGGCCGTTATGACCACTGCCCCGATCATTTCCAAGGTGTGGAGCTTTTGCACGACCCTGCGCGACGATGGCGTCGGCTACGGGGATTATCTTGAGCAGCTGACCTATCTGATTTTTCTGAAAATGGCGGATGAGTACGCCAACCCGCCGTATAACCGGAACGTGGGTATTCCCAAGCAATACAGCTGGCCATTACTAAAGAGCAGGCGTGGCGCGGAGTTGGAGGGGCATTATATCGAGCTGCTGCGCGAGCTTGGCACACGCAAAGGCATGCTGGGGCAGATATTCACCAAGGCGCAGAACAAGATTCAGGACCCAGCCAAGCTCTACCGTTTGATCGATATGGTGGATAGCACCCAGTGGGCCATGATGGGTGCCGATGTGAAGGGCGACATCTATGAGGGTTTGCTGGAGAAGAACGCGGAGGATACCAAGTCCGGCGCTGGCCAGTACTTTACCCCGCGCGCGCTGATTCGGACCATGGTGGAGTGCGTTCGCCCCGAGCCAGGCAGAACCATTGCTGATCCGGCTTGTGGCACCGGCGGCTTTTTCCTCGCCGCTTATGATTTCATCACCGATCCAAACCATTACTCACTGGATCGGGCGCAGAAAATGTTTCTCAAGCACCAGACCTTCTATGGGAACGAGATTGTCGCCAATACCCGCCGGCTGTGCCTGATGAACATGTTTCTGCACAATATTGGCGAGATGGAGGGCGAGAGCCTGGTATCCCCCAATGATGCCTTGGTGGCTCCGAGCATCAAGAGTTTCGACTATGTGCTGGCCAATCCGCCTTTCGGCAAGAAAAGCTCAATGAGCTTCACCAACGATGACGGTGAGCAGGATACGGACGAACTGACCTACAACCGCCAGGACTTCTGGGCCACCACCTCGAACAAGCAACTCAACTTCGTCCAGCACATCCGCAGCATGCTCAAGACCACGGGCAAGGCCGCCGTGGTGGTCCCCGACAACGTGCTTTTCGAGGGTGGCGCGGGCGAGACGGTGCGTCGCAAGCTGATGGAAAACACCGACCTGCACACCATTCTGCGTCTGCCGACTGGTATCTTCTATGCGCAGGGCGTCAAGGCCAATGTGCTGTTCTTCGACAACCGCCAGGCCAGCCCCAATCCCTGGACCCGGGAAGTCTGGTATTACGACTACCGCACCAACATCCACCACACGCTGAAAAAGAAGCCCCTGCGCTTTGAAGACCTGCAGGACTTCATCCAGTGCTTCAACCCGAACAATCGGCATGAGCGCCAGGCTACCTGGGATGCTGCAAGCAACCCCGAAGGGCGGTGGCGCCGCTATGGCTTCGAAGAACTGCTGGCGCGCGACAAGACGAGCCTGGACATCTTCTGGTTGAAGGACAAGAGCCTGACTGACCTGGACAACCTGCCCGAGCCCGATGAGTTGGCCCTGGAGATTATCGAGAATCTGGAGGCGGGGTTGAGTAGTTTCCGGGCGGTGCTGGTGAGTCTTGAGAGTAAGGGCTTATAAGCCCGCCTATGGTTGGAGTGGCCTGCAAAGCCTGTACTTCATGTGTCCACCCCGCCGGAGCCGCCGATATCAGCCGATCACCCTGGCCTTTGTTGCTCAGCCTGTTGCTCTATCTGCCCGCTGTGCAGGCCTATCTGCCGTTGCAGCTGTATGTGGCGCTGGAGTTGGTGTTCTCGCCGGTGGCCATTGAAGGCAACCGCATCCTTCATTGCGCCCTGGGTTTGGCGGCCAACGCGCCGATCCATCCGGAAAATACCATCAGTCTCAGGGGCAACCATTTTGCCTATAACGACATCGCCCTGTATTTCTATGGCGAGAAGGGTGGTCACCGCATCCACGACAACCGGTTTGAGCAAAACTTGCTCAGCGTGGCTGTCAGCGCTCCCACCAGCGCCCTGTTTCAGGATTGGCGCGGCAACCACTGGGATGAGTACCTGGGCTTTGATCAGGATGGCGATGGCGTCGGTGACCAGCCCCATGAGGTTTGTCTGCACTCGGACCAGCTCTGGCTGGACCGACCGATGCTGCGCTTCTTTCGCGGCTCGCCGGTGCTGGATAGCCTGGATTTTCTCGAACGTCTGTCCGCCTACAGCACCCCCAAGTTGATCCTGCGAGACCCCAGGCCGCGGTCGCGTTAGATTTGGCGGTTGCTAAGACTGTCCAGCCTGTGGCTGCGCCGGTCGCACTGGCCCTTGAGTTCGTCCTTGATGGTGCCGGATCAGAGCGGCAGGCCGATGAAATTGCCGGCCCTGCCGATGGCGTGGGCGGCGATGGGGGCGGTGAGTATGGTGAAGCCGACGATGGCCAAGAGGCTACAAAGGCACGGATGGTGCCGATCAACGTCGCGTACTAGCGCATGCCGTAGGGCAGTCGCTGGCCATAGATAATCCGCAACGGCTGCTGGATTCTGACGACGCGCTGGATGCCGTGCTCTGTATCTGGTCGGCGACTTTGTCGCCGGAACCTGTGTTGGGCCATCCGCCGATGAGCAAAGCTTGGCCTACAGGGAAGGGTGGATATGGGTGGCCGATGAATCCGCGCGCTGAGCTGTATTTTGAGCCAAATGGGCCAGACCCAGACAGCGGCACCCATGGCAACGTGTGCTATGGTGTACACATCAACATGCAT
>JADGBD010000211.1 GCA_015231665.1 Gammaproteobacteria bacterium | reverse complement strand
GAACGCCAATAAACGCGAATGTTTTAGCTGCCAGCCGTCAGCGGCCAGCAGCCAGCCGGATGTAGCCCGGATGCAGCGAAGCGGAATCCGGGAAAGGCTAATCACTAAACCACTAAACCGCTATCTTCTTGAATTAATTTGCGGACCAATTGATCAAGAACACTCATGACATCTGACCCCCGTCTGCGTGGCCTTTATGCCATTACCGATAGCACCCTTTGCGGTGTTGAGTTGGTCGAGCGCGTGGCCGCGGCCCTGCGGGGTGGTGCGCGGCTGGTGCAGTACCGGGATAAATCCCAGGACCGCTTGCGGCGGCTGGCGGAGGCAAGGGCTTTGCGGCAGCTGTGCTCTGAGCGCCAGGCTCTGCTGATAATCAACGACGATGTGGAGCTGGCCGCTGCGGTGGCGGCCGATGGCGTGCATCTGGGTCGTGAGGATGGCGCCCTGGAGCTGGCTCGAGCTCAGCTGGGGCCTGGGGCGATCATCGGTATCTCCTGCTACAACGATCTGGATCGTGCCGCGGCGGCCGCTGCGGCGGGGGCGGATTATCTGGCCTTCGGTCGCTTCTATCCCTCGCAGAGCAAGCCCGGTGCCAGCCCGGCGGGGCTAGAGGTGTTGCGAGAGGCCCGCGCCTGCTTTGACCTGCCGCTGGTTGCCATCGGCGGCATAACCCCCGAGAATGGCGCCCCGCTGGTCCAGGCCGGCGCCGACATGCTGGCGGTGATCCACGCCCTGTTCGGCCAGGCGGATGTTGCCGCTGCCAGCCGTGATTTTTTAAAGCTTTTTTAGAAATAAGGTCGGCAAATGAACGCAGATAGACGCAAATAATGACTGGGTTGAAATGGCGATGTCAGCAATATCAGCTGGCGTCACCCCGGATTCCGGCTACCGCCTGCATCCAGGCTACATCCAGCTGATAGCTGAGGGCTGGTAGCTGGCACCATTCGCGGAATTTATTCATCAAATTCAAGGAGCTGTAGGTCGGGCTTCAGCCCGACTGTCGTCCGCAAGGACGACCGGGGGCTGCACAGAGATAGGGCTTGGCCATTGTCAGTGGCGACGCCTGTCGGACTAAAGTCCGACCTACCCAGTAACCTCTTCCTAGTTACGGGAAAAAGCCAGTTACCAAGGGCTGACCACCATAAACTTACAACCTGCTCAATTTATGTTCATTCGCGTTCATTTGCGGACTTTTTAAACCAAAATAACGGAGAACCTCACAGCATGAACCGTTCCGACAGCCTGTTCCAAGCCGCTCAGCGGCACATCCCCGGTGGGGTCAACTCGCCGGTGCGCGCCTTTAAAGGGGTCGGCGGTACGCCGGTGTTTATCGACCACGCCAGTGGCGCCTACACCTGGGATGCCGATGGCAAGCGCTACATAGACTATGTCGGCTCTTGGGGTCCGATGGTGCTGGGGCATGCCCACCCCGAAGTGATAGCCGCGGTGGCTGCGGCCATCGGCAAGGGCCTTTCCTTCGGCGCACCTACCGAGCTGGAGACGCAGATGGCCGACCGCGTCTGTGAGCTGGTGCCGAGCATGCAGATGGTGCGCATGGTCAGCTCGGGCACCGAGGCCACCATGTCGGCGATCCGCCTGGCCCGGGGCTTCACCGGCCGCGACAAGATCCTCAAGTTTGAAGGCTGCTATCACGGCCATTCCGACAGCCTGCTGGTCAAGGCCGGCTCCGGCGCCCTCACCCTGGGCGAGCCCAGCTCCCCCGGCGTGCCGGCCAGTCTGGCGGAGCACACCCTGACCCTGAGCTTCAACGACAGCCAGCAGGTGCGCGACTGCTTCGCCCAGCTGGGTGAGCAGATCGCCTGCATTATCGTCGAGCCGGTGGCCGGCAACATGAACTGCATCCCGCCGCAGCCGGGCTTTCTCGAAACCCTGCGCGAGGTCTGCGACCAGTACGGCGCCCTGCTGATTTTTGATGAGGTGATGACCGGCTTTCGCGTCGCCCTCGGCGGTGCTCAGGCGCTCTATGGCATCCGCCCCGACCTGACCACCCTGGGCAAGGTCATCGGTGGCGGCATGCCGGTGGGTGCCTTTGGTGGCCGTCTGGATGTGATGCAGAAAATCGCTCCACTCGGCCCGGTGTATCAGGCCGGTACCCTGTCGGGCAATCCGGTGGCCATGGCGGCGGGGCTGAAGACCCTGGAGCTGATCGCGGCGCTGGGCTTTTTCGAACAGCTCGGTGCCAAAGTCGAGCGGCTGGTGGATGGCCTGCTGGCGGAAGCGGCCAAGACTGGCGTTCCGATGACGGCCAACCGCGTCGGTGGCATGTTCGGCCTGTTCTTCAGCGCTGAGCAGGTGAGCAGCTATGCCGGGGCTACCGCTTGTGATCAGGCGCGCTTCAAGCGTTTCTTCCACGCCATGCTCGATTGCGGCGTCTATCTGGCCCCTTCGGCCTTTGAGGCGGGCTTTGTCTCCGCCGCCCACAGCGAGGCGGACATAGATGCCAGCATTGCTGCCGCCGCCGAGGCCTTCGCAACCATTGGCTGAGTTGGCGGCTAAAGTATCGCCCCAGCCTGCCGCCAAGCTGAGTGCATGCAATAGGATCAGGAGAAAACCATGAGTGAAATGTCTATGGGCGGCGTTGATGCCGCAGCACCCATGGCGGCGCAACTAACCGCCGCCATGACCAAGCAGGAGCTGGATGTGATGAAGCAGCAGGGTCAGGCTGCAGTGGAGTTGATCGAGGCGGTTCCCGAGGCCAAGCCTCAGGGCAGCCTGGGCAACAATCTCGACGTCAAGGCCTAGATCCGTTCAGGATCAGTCTCTCAGGCTGATCTGCCCCTGGCTGATGCCAATCTGCGCCTTGCCTTCGAGCAGGGCGCAGAGTTTCTTCCCCACCACCCGACCTTGCCAGCCGCTGAGTAGGATCGCGTCCTCGTCGCCGCGCACCAGGGCTTCCAGATCCTTGCGCGTGGCCACGGCTGCCGGGCTTAGGCCTTCGGCCTCGGCAATCAGGCGCAGTCCGGCAAACAGCAAGTCCACCTTGGCTTCGTCCTGGGGCTCCAGGCGCTGGCGAATCTTTGGCTCGGGCCAGAGTTCCCGCGGGGTTTGACGGGCCTGGTCGATGAGTTCCAGCCAGGTTTTGCCCCAGCGTTCCAGATCCTTGTCGCGCATGCCGCGAATCTTCCCCAGTTCCCCCAGTTGTCGCGGCATTCGTCGGGCCATGTCGATAAGCAGTTCGTCCTGTAGCAGGCGCCGGCGCGGCCGGTCGCTGGACTCGGCCTCGGTCTCACGCCAGGCCGCCAGGGCCTGGAGCACGGCGTACTGCACCCCGCGCAGGACCTGCAGCCCCTTGACCCGCTTCCAGGCCTCCGCTGGAGCCGTGCAGTAGGTGGCGGGCTCGGAGAGGTGGGCGAAGTCATCCGTCAGCCAGTCCAGCCGGCCCTTGTCGAGCAGTTGCTGGCGCATGCGCAGATAGAGCTGGCCGAGGTAGATGACATCCTCGTAGGCGTAGGCGATCTGCTGCGGGTCCAGGGGGCGTTGGCTCCAGTCGGTGCGGCTGTGACCCTTCTCCAGCTTGATCCCCAGCACCTGCTCGACGAGGGGGCCATAGCCCACCTGATCACCCTGGCCGAGCAGGGCGGCGGCAGGTTGGGTGTCGAACAGGGGGGTGGGGAGGCGCTGCCAGCGGTGGAGGAAGATTTCCAAATCCTGGCGGGCGGCGTGAAAGACCTTGGTGGTCGCCGGGTTGTAGAGAATATCCAGCAGGGGGCTGAGGTCGTCCAGCACCAGGGGATCAACGCAGGCGGCGATCTCGCCATCGAAGATCTGCAGCAGGCAGAGCTTGGGGTAATAGGTGGTTTCGCGCATGAATTCGGTGTCCAGCGCCAGCCAGGGCTTGCCCTGGATTTGGTCGCAGAGGGCGCTGAGCCCGGCGGGACTGTCGACATAGATTTTCTGCATGAACTGGCCTTTGCACTGGGTTGGGTGGCATAGGGTATCATTGCCGGAGCTTGATCCGAGCGGAAACCGGGATTCCCCTGCCACTGTGAAACGCCTGCTGTATTTCTTCATTCAGCTCTGCCTGCTGCGTGTGGGTCCGCAGGATTTGCCCGCGGCCTGGGTGCTGCTCTGGTTGTTGCTGCCGATCAATCTGCTGGTGGGGATTCTGCTCATCGGCGATAGTCTGGGCGGGCTCGACAAGGCATTCGCCGCCGCCTTGATCGATTTGCTGGTGATGCTTGGCTGGACCAGCTTGCTGCTCAACTTCAAGCGTCATCGAGAACGCTTTGTGCAGACCCTGACCGGCCTGCTGGGGGTCGGCATTCTTATCGGCTGCCTGGCCTTGCCCTTGCAGCTGTCCCTGGCGGATGTGACCG
>JADGBD010000210.1:1739-4347 GCA_015231665.1 Gammaproteobacteria bacterium | reverse complement strand
GTCGCCCCACCTGGGTGCAGCTGGACCTGAAGGCCCTGGATGGGTTGTTCATGCGCGGGCAGTGAGTATCATTAAAAACGTCCCAGATGTTTGAGTACAGCAAAAGCGCGATTTCGCAATCCCCGCCAGCTGCGGTAAACTTGCCCGTCCCAGTCCACACCCCGGCGCGATACCTCGATTCCCCAACCCATGGCAACTGCAGAAAAAACCAATCTGATGGACCTTGACCGCAAGGGCATGGAGCAGTTTGTCCAGTCGCTGGGGCACAAGCCCTTTCACGGGCGCAATCTGATCAAATGGATTCACAAGCACGGCGTCACCGAGTTTGACGCCATGACTGACCTCAGCCTGCGACTGCGCGAGACCCTCAAACAGCAGGCGGAGATTCGTGTTCCCCAGGTGGTCACCGACCAGGCTGCCAGCGATGGCACCCACAAAGCCGTGCTGGAAGTGGACAGCCATAACCGCATCGAATGCGTCCACATCCCCGAGGAGAACCGCAACACCCTGTGCATCAGCTCCCAGGTGGGCTGTGCCCTGGAGTGCAGCTTCTGTTCCACTGCCCGTCAGGGCTTCAACCGCAATCTCACCACCGGCGAGATCATCGGCCAGCTCTGGACCATCATTCGCGGCCTCGGCAAGCCGGTGAGCAATGTGGTGATGATGGGCATGGGCGAGCCCCTGGCCAATCTGGACAATGTCGTCAGCGCCATGGATATCATGCAGGACACCCTTTGCTACAGCCTGTCCAAGCACAAGATCACCATCAGCACCTCGGGCATAGTCCCGGCCCTGCGGCGGCTGGACGAGATGAGTGACATCAGCCTAGCGGTCTCCCTGCATGCGCCGACCAACGAGCTGCGCGACCAGCTGGTGCCGATCAACAAGAAATACCCCCTGGAGCAGCTGATCCCAGCCTGCAAGGACTTCATCGAGGGCGACAAACGGCGCAAGGTGACCTGGGAATACGTCATGCTCGATGGCGTCAACGACAGCGACCAGCACGCCCGCCAGCTCATCCGCCTGCTCGCCGGGGTGCCGTCGAAGATGAACCTGATCCCCTTCAATCCCTTTCCCGGTTCCGGCTACCGCAGCTCGTCGCCGGAGCGCATCGAGCGCTTCCGCATGATCCTGATGAAGGCCGGCATCTTCTCCATGACCCGCAAGACCCGTGGCGATGACATAGACGCCGCCTGCGGCCAGCTGGTGGGCAAGGTCAAGGATAAGAGTCGTCGCGCGGTGCCGGTCGCCGCCCCCAATCCCTGGACGGAGCGCAGGCTATGAACAAACAACCCCTGATGATTCTGCTGCTGCCTTGGCTGCTGGTAGGCTGTGCCACCACCCAGACGCAGACCGGCATCGATGACCAGACCGGTCAGGCCGGCCAAGTGGCCAAGGCCAGCGACGGCCGGGCCGACATCTACACCAATCTGGCGGTGTCCTACATGCGCGAAAATCGCCTGGACATCGCCCTGCAGGAAGGCAAAAAGGCCATAGCCGCCGACTCCAACAGCGCCAACGCGAATAATGTCATGGGCCTGATCTACCAGCGCCTGGGGCAGAACGCGCTGGCGGAGAATCATTTCAAGCGCGCCATTGCCATCGACCCGCACAATTTCTACGCCCTCAATGCCTACGGCAGTTTCCTCTGCCAGCTGCATCGTTTCGAGCAGGCCCTGGTGCAGTTTGATCAGGCGGTAAAAAACCCGCTCAACCGCAGCCGCGAAGTTGCCCTGACCAATGCCGGCATCTGTGCCTATGGCGCCGGCAACAAGGAAAAGGCCGACGACTACCTGCGCACCGCCCTGAGCAACAACAGCCGCCACGCCCCGGCACTGGCGCAGATGGCCGAGCTCAACTACGACCGCGGTGACTATCAGGCGGCGCGAGACTATCTGCTGCGCTACGAGCAGGTGGCCCAGCACAATCCCAAGACCCTCTGGACCGGGATTCAGACGGCCCATCGGCTGGGTGACAAGAAGGCGCGGAGCAAATACGCCGAATTGCTGCGCAAGCAGTATCCGGATTCTCCCCAGATGCGGATGTTGCGTGACCTGGAGAAACGCTCATGATCGAACCGCGCAGCACCGCGGAATCTCTCACCCAGGTTCGCCGGGGGCCAGGCGAGCGCCTGCGCGCTGCGCGACTCAAGGCCGGGCATGATCTGGACTGGGCTGCTGCCCAGTTGCGCCTGCGTCGAGGGGTGATCGAGGCGCTGGAAACCAACGATTACGATAACCTGCCGCCGCCGGTATTCATCCAGGGCTACCTGCGCACCTATTCGAGCATCCTTGGCCTGCCGCAGCAGGACATTCTGCGCGAGTATCGCGAGTCCGCTGGGCAAAAGTCGGAGCCAAGCCCCAGCGGCCTGAGCGAAGATAAAAAGCCCGCCAAGCCAAAGTCGCCCGCTGCCAAATCGGTCGAAAAGCCAAAGCTGCCAGAAAAGGCCAAGCAGCCAGAAAAGGCCAAGCTGCCGGAAAAGGCCAAACAGTCAGAAGAAACCGGGCCGCAGGAGCCCAGCCTGGCAAAGCCAGAGATCAGGTCAGAAGCCAGTCTGGTACCCAAGCCACAGCCGGAACAGAGGCCAGAACCTAGGCCAGATGCCAGT